>DASVAA010000228.1:0-48042 GCA_036376595.1 Ktedonobacterales bacterium
GCGTGTTCCCTCATCTAGAATGTTACCGAGGCTGGTACGGTTCCCTCAAATGAAAATGTTACCGAGGGGACACGAGCATGGCGGTGGCCGACGACGACGAGCAGATGACGATTGACGAACGCCGCAAGTACCTCAAGCGCATGCGTGCGCGCTATCAGATGGCTGATAGGGCCGGACGCGGGCCGTTGTTGAGTGAGATGGAGGCCGTCACCGGGCTGCATCGCAAGAGCCTGCTGCGGCTGCTGCACGCACCGAGCTTGGAGCGGCAGCCGCGGCAGCGCCAGCGGGGCCGGAGGTATAGCGAGGAGGTGGAGCGGGTGGTCGTCAAAGTCTGGGCGAGTCTGGATTTCATCTGTGCGGAGCGGCTCACGCCGACGCTGCTGGCCACCGCGCGACACCTGGAGCGTTTCGGGGTGTTCACGCTCGCCGAGGCGGTCGCCGCGCAGCTCGCGCAGATCAGCGAGGCGAGCGTGACGCGGCTGTTGGCGCGGCACCGCACCGAACGGCTGCGGCTGCGGCTGCCGCGGAGCGGACCGGAGCGGGCGAACAGCGTCACCAAGGAGGTGCCGATGACGCGCATTCCCTGGCAGACCACCCAGCCGGGGCACTGCGAGGTGGATCTGGTGCATCACGCGGGCGCCACGACCGCCGGCGAGTACGCCCATACCTTGCAACTGGTGGATGTGGCGACCGGCTGGAGTGAGCGCGTGGCACTGCCCAATCGGGGCCAGGCAGCGATGGACGGCGCGTTTCGCACGGCGCTGGCGCGGCTGCCCTTCGCGCTGGTGGAGCTGCATCCCGACAATGGGCGCGAGTTCTTCAACTGGCATCTCAAGCGGCTCTATCCTGAGTTGGTGCCGGGCCTCACGCTCTCGCGCAGCCGCCCCTACCACAAGAACGACAACCGCTTCGTCGAGCAAAAGAACGACTCGCTGGTGCGCCAGTATGTGGGCTATGCCCGCTTCGACACGCCCGAGCAAGTGGCGGCCCTCGATGCGCTCTACGCCGACATGAGCGTCTACTACAACCTCTTCCAGCCCGTCTTGCGCCTGGCCGAGAAGACGCCCCTTCCCGACGCGCAAGGGCGCACCACGCGCATCCGGCGCCGCTGGGATACCGCGCAGACGCCCTACCAGCGTCTCCTCGCCACGGGGACTCTTGGCGCTGCCCACCGCGAGCGCCTCCAGACCCTCTATGAGCAGACCAATCCGCTGGCCCTGCGTCAGCGGATCTACGACCAACTCGCCGTGCTGCGCGGGCTGACCGAGCAAACAGCGCCAACGGAGGAGGCTGCCCCGGCCGGGGCAGCCTCCTCCGCACCTACCACAGCAGCCTAGCGAACAGAAAGGAGCGGCTCCCCCTGCTCCACCTCAGTACCATTTTCATTTGAGGGAACCGTGCTCACAAACGGCCCTTCGGTAACATTTTCATTTGAGTTGACACGGAGTGCCGGCCGGGCTGGGGCCGCCGTGTGATATGCTGCCCGCATGAGCAGCCATGACTCCTTGTCATCACCCCCGCTGGGCCAGTTCGAGACACGCGCCGATTTTCCCATGGGGCGCGCGTTGCGCCTGCTCGGCGACGTCCCGACGCTGCTGATCATCTGCACGCTGCTGCATAGGACCCATCGCTTCGGCGAGCTGCGCACCGCGGTGGGTGAGGTCAGCCCCAAGACGATCTCACAACGCCTCAGGCTGCTGGAAGAGCACGGGTTCGTCGAGCGCGAAGCCTTCGCCGAGATCCCCCCGCGCGTGGAGTATCACCTGACCGAGAAGGGTCGCGCGCTGGCCGACATCATGACGGCGATCCAGCAATTTGGGGAACGCTATTTGTCTGCCGAAACGCCTGACCCCGCCGACTGCTCGCAGCAGGCGGCATGTTCAGATGCCACCTGCGACGCTGCCGCGGGCTTCTGAACAGCAAGGGCATTACTCGCTACTCGCCTTCAGGCGTCCCGACCTCGCGGATGGCGACCACCGAGAGCGGCTCGCCCTCGCTGAGCGACTGGCCGCCGCTCGATTCGGTGGCGCCGTAATGCTGCTGCGCGGGGGTGCGCACGCGGTCGCGCGGGCCGGTGAAGACGAACGGCGAGCGCGGGCCGACCAGCGCCAGCACCAGCTTGGCCGCGAGGGCAACGACGATCAGCGCGGCGATCAGGGTGAGCAGGCCATCGCTCACACGCCCAACCTGGACGAAAATCTGGTCGTAGGTGGCCGCGCCGATCAGACCCGTGAGCCAGGTATGAACGGAGGCACCGCCCTGGCCGATGAGGTCCGCGGCGAGTCCCCACAGCAGTCCGACAAACGAGGGTAGGTTACGGCCATTCGCCAGCCAGCCGCCGACGGTGGAGCGCACGTCGGGGCCGAGGCCGTACCGCATGCCGAGCACGAAGGCGCCCAGACCCAGCGCGTAGCCGATGACGAGCGCCGCCAGGTTGCGCCAGGCGATGCGCCAGCGCCGCTTGAGCACCGCCGTCGGCGTCGCCAGGCGCGCGGCCACGAACCGCTCCAGCTCTGGATGGTCCTTCACCAGCTCGGCGGCGACCGGGCCGACGACCTGCTCCAGGTTGTCCCAGTAGGTCAGGTGATCGGTCAGTAGGCTGTCGTCGTTGACGACGCGGTGGTTCTGGCAGCGCGCCAGCGTCGCGCGCATCTGTGCTGTGGGGTCCGGCTCGCGGCGGTCAGTCCAGTCGCGCATGCGCGGCAGGGCACGGGCCGTGAGCGGGCCGGCGGCGACGGGATCGTAGCGCGCCCAGAAGTGCTGCCAGCGGACGTATTCGGGCAGCTCCAGGCGCAGGCGATGAGGGTCGGTGCGCGCCAACAGCCACACGCGGCGCAGCGCCTGGGCCAGACAGATAAAGGTGACGGGCTTCTCATGGGTGCGCGCGGTGGGGCCGGCGAGCGCGGTGGTCAGGCCCTCATAGGCGACGACGGTGCCCATCGAGTGCGCCACGACGACGATCCGCCGGCAGTTGTCGTCGCGCAGGAACGCCCGAATCTCGCGGTCGAGGCGGTGGCGGATCGAGGCGGAGCGCGTGTAGTCGAGCAGGTAGACCTGCATCGAGGCGATCCAGTGCAGCGAGACGTAATCCACCAGCGCCGAGACGCTGCGCAGGATGGCGCCGAAGCCGGGCAGCGGCGCGAGGAGCTGCACCAGGCCGGCGAGCAGCAGGATGAGGAAGATCAGTGGCGTCGCCAGCAGCCATTCGATGGTCTTGGTGACGAACTGGAGCAGATCGTAGACCGCCAGCAGCGGGCGCACGAGGCCACCCAGCAGATGCGCCCCGGCGCTGCGCTTCTGACTCGGAGCCGGCGCGTCGCTGCGGGCAAAGGGGAAGAGGATGCGCGGCGCCTCTTGCCACCACTGCACCAGCGCCCAGCGCATCGCGCCGCGTGTCGAGGGCAGGCCGAACGACTTGGCCCACCAGACCTCACGGAACTTGAGGTGCATGCCGCCTGGCTCATCTTCGGGCTTGGCGCCGGCTGGCGCGGGCGGGACCAGCTCGATCAGCGCACGCGAGGCGGGGGAATCGGGGTCGTCGTCGTCGGTGAGATGGGTGTGCAGCCAGACACGCGCGTCGCCGTGGGGACGCAGCGCCAGGCCCGCGACGTGGTTGAACCAGTAGATCAGGGCGTTGAGCGACTCCTGGATCAGATCGTTGCGCTGCTCGTCGCCGATGCCATGCACCAGCAGCACGCCGGTATAGGGGCCGGAGTCGTCGTCAATCGCGGTGTCAACCCACAGATCCTCAGGCTCTACACGTTCCATCGGCAGCCGCATGTGCATCCCCACGTCTCTCATCCTCCCCAGGCCGCATGCCGAGCGCCGCCCCCGCGCAACCGGTGTTTACGCGACCACTGTACGACGGCCGCTCCATGATAGCTGGGCGGCGGTTGGCCGTCAAGCGATGATACCAACGCTGCCCGCGCTGGTTAGCGATCGGGCCGGGCGGTGTCAGCAGCAAGCGCTCGCACCGGCTGTACATATCGCGCCAGGGTGTATTGCGAGGCCCGTGTGCGGCCGCGCGACGGACTAGCCGGCCGTCTGCACTTTGAGGCGCCAGGCGAAGTTGCGCTTGACGATCGAGAGCAGCGCGCGGTTCTCGGGGAAGATCTGCTCCAGCCGCTCGATGGTGCGCAGCATGGCGACCGGCAGCAGAGGATTCTCCTGCGCGATGGCGTGCGGCAGGTAGCCCATGTGCAGGTAGGGGCGCGCGCCGCCTGGTGCGCCGCCGTCGCTGAAGTGGTGGAAGGCGCGCAGTTCGGCGTCGGGCAGCGTGGCGACGGGCGCACCGAGGTCCGGCGCGAGCGAGGGCACCCCGTGGACCACCAGCGGAACGCCGGTGCCGCGCGGGGTCAGCGTCCCCAGCAGCAGGATCGAGACGAGCACAGCGCGCTCGGCGAGGTAGTCGGGGGCGAAGAGCGCGTTCTGCGCGTCGCTGGAGAGCCGCGGCCCCAGCGCGCCGAAGGCGGGATTGAGCAGGATCGTGTCGTAGATCAGGCCGATCGCCCAGCAATCGGACGCGCCTGAACCTGAACCTGACGCGAGGAGCGAGCCGGGGCTGGCATCCACCACATCGGGCAGCGCGTGCGGCGGGAAATTTGCGGCATCGGCGGCGTCGAGCGCCGGGACGGAGTCGGGCGTGGCGCGCAGCGGTACGCGCACGAAGCGGCCAAAGCTGTAATCCACAGGCTGCGGCGGCAGTGCCACCTCGCCGGGTCCGTACACCTGGCAGGTGTAGCGCACGTGGGATTCGGAGCGCACGATGGTGCCGATGGCGATGCTGTCGGTCATGGTCGCGGTTACTCCCCGCACAGATGTTCCAGTACTCTCCACTATATCATGCGAGGGGCAGAGCAAGCGGAAAGGGGCCGAAGAGTCCGGGGGCAGGCGCACAATAAAGGGGAGCGCGCCGTCGTGCGGCATACGCTCCCCCCGATGCGGACGGTCTGCTGAATCGCGGCCGTCAGCGTTCCATCCGTGCGCCCTGGCGCGAAGGCGCGCGGCTGCCGCCGTCGAGCGCACCGCCGCCGTAGCCGCAGTACGGGCACACGTTCCATTTCAGCTCCAACAGGCGCTCGCAGCGCGGGCACGGCCGGCGCAGCTTGGTGCCGCATGAGGGGCACGCCTGGAAGTCGTTATCCACGCGATAGTGGCAGGTGGGGCAGGTCTGGCGCTCGGTCATCTCGGCGAGCAGCGACTCTTCTTCAAGCTGGCGCTCGTACAGCTCCGCGAGCGTCTGGCGCGGGCGGATGATGAGGTAGATGAAGAGGCCGCCGAGGTTGAAGACCGCGACCAGCAATGTGGCGGTAATCTGCAGAATCGTATCCTGGGTGCGCGAGCGCACGTCGCGCCACGTCCAGAAGACCAGCGCCAGCCAGAAGATGACGACGAAGGCGACGAAGAAGAAGACGACGATCGCCAGCAGGCCCTTGAGACTATCCAGCGTGCTGCCGGAGCTGGTGGGTGCCGGCGGGAGTGTGGCGGTGGCCGAGGCGGCCGGGGAGCCGGTTGGGGTTGCGGTGGCGGCGATGGCGGCCAGCGCGTGGTGGACGATGGGCTGCAGCAGAATACTCACGTTCGATTCACCTCTCTGGAGCCGCTAGGAGCACGCCACTCACCGCAGCGTCGCGCCGCGTTATCGTCAGGGCGGCCATCCATGCGCCGGATTGACTCGGGCAAGGCGCGACCAGGGCCGCAACGGCGAGGGCGACCCCAGGCTCCGGGTATGCCCGCGTAGCAAACTGTGCTGTGCTGTGCAGCGCTAGGCCCCGTTGCCTGTGCCGTCCATCGGCGGACCGCATCACGCTGCAACAGGATAACAGGATCACCCGCACGTTTTCAACAGGACATACCGACCTGGCTATTGATTCGCCCTGTCGCCACGGAAACGCAGCGTCTGGATCTCGCCGCCGCGCAGGCGACTGCGTACGCCTGTACTCAAGATGCGTGCCAGACTAGCGGTCTCCTCCGCCCGCACCCGATCCTCCGCCAGATTGAGCACCTCGACCGCCGCGAAGGGACGGTTCAGGATTACCTCGGCCTCCACCGGCTCGGCGAGCGGATTGTGCAGCCGCACCACCAGGCCGTCGCCATCCGCCGCGCGCTTGATGGCGCTCACCTGCACCGCCGCGGGCGTCACGTAGACCGCGCTCCAGTGGCTGCCGAGAGGGCCGGCGTGCTGGCTGGTGGTGACGGCGCGCAGATCAGTCTCGAAGGCGACGGCTTCGCGCGGCACCAGCGCACCCTCGTCTGCCCATGTGCCGGCATGCGGCACCAGCGCGTATTCGAAGCTCCGCGTGCCGAGACCCTGCGCCTCGGGCGTGCGCAGCGGCGGCCCGGCGTGGCCGCGCCGCGTGGCGAGGTCGTCGCGCGAGAGCCACTCCACGCAGCGCAGCAGCGTCAATGCGACCGCGCTGCCCGTGCGCTCGCCGTCGGGAGCAAGCACCTCGTACTCCGGCAGGCCGCGATTGAGGATCGCCAAGCCGGCGCCGCCGTCGGAGAGGTCCACGAAACGCTTCTGCGGGAAGGTATTGACCGGCTGCTCCGCCGACACCTGCGGCGACCACGCGCCAGGTTCCGAGCCGGCAAGCTGCGCCGGACGCCGCGCGACCTCGAAGACGCCCTCGGCATCGGCATGATCGGCGGCGAAGGGCAGCGGGAAGACGGCGCGCAGGCGATGGTCGCGGGCGGTGTTCTCGACGGTGGTGCGGACCTCGACGCGCCGTGCACCCGGCGTCAGCGAGACCTCGGAGACGGTCTCGCACGTTACATGCACGCCGCTGCGCGCCTGACGATCGGGCGTGGCAGTCGCGGGCAGGGCGTAGACGCGCCGGATGCGCAGCGTGGCGCGGGCGGGGCCGGAGGCGATGATCGTCACGTCGGGCGGCCAAAGTGGCACGGAGACGACTGTATCGTGCGCCGGCGGGGACCAGTTGTAGAGGTCGCCCACGTCGCCGCTATCGGCGAGCTGATTGAGACCGGCGTAGACATACCCGGTGCGCTTGTCACGCAGCGAGAGGGTGCCGTTCGCCGTGTCCACCTCGACGCGCAGGTGGGCGTTTTCGATCGCCAGCGGCTCGACCGCCAGCAGATCGGTGCCCGATTCCGCACTGGCCTGCGCCCCTGCACCAGCGTTAGAGGAGGCGTCCGCATCACCCAGCGGGCGGACGAAGAAGACGCGGGCGCCGTGGCTGGGCACGTCACGCGCCAGCAGCAGCAGATCGGTGCGCGGCGCCTCGCGGGCGACGATATGGAACGCCGTCACCTCGCCACTGCCGGCCAGCACCAGGATGCGCTGGCGCAGGCGCTCGACCAGGTCAAGGTCTGGCTCGGCGGTCTGCGAGGCGACAATTGCCACCTCAACTTCACCGGCTCGATCCACGACGGGCGTTATCGCGGCGTCGAGCACGGCGTAGCCCAGCGCGCGGCCCTCCACCAGCATGCCCATCATGGCCGCCACGAGGGCGGGGTCTACGCGCTCGTCGAGCAGCACCTGGCCCTCGCTGCCCGTCACCTGGAACGGCACCACGTGGCCCTCGTCGTCGCGGACCTCGTAGCGCGCAAAGCGAATCTGCGCCTGCGCGCGCACAGTATCGCTTCGCGGGCCGTCGGTTGGGTTGAAGACCACCAGCGGCACGGCGCGCGCGGGGCCGCGCGTATCGGCCTGGGCGGCGAGCTGATCCAGGGCGCGGGCGGTCAGCTCCTCGGCGATCTGCGCGCTCTGGGCGAAGCGCGGCAGCATCTCGGCATGCACCTGGTCAATGCCGCAGCCGCAGATGCTGTCATGCGGGTGGCAGTGGAGCAGATGCTTCCAGGCGAGGTCGAGCAGTGCGGTGGGATGCGGCGCGGACATGCCGCTCGCGAACGCGGCGAGCGCGGTCGCCGGCTCGGCCCAGCGCAGCAGCAGCGCCTCGCCCGCGGCATTGGCCTGCTTGAGCCACATGCGCGTGGAGAGCACGCCCGGCAGCAGGTGGGCGTAGTGGCCGGAGCGCAGCTCGCCGCGATGACGCTCCAGCGGCTCGCTCGTCTGGCGCATCAGGGTGACGTACTGGGGCAGCGTGCCGATGGCGGCGTCGAGGCCGTGCGCGGCCAGCAGCGGGGCGGCGGCGGCGAGCGCCTCGGGCAGGCCGGGCTGCGGCTCCTGGTGGTCGGAGCCGTTCATCAGCAGCAAGGTGTTGGCGAGCGCCTTGGGGCGCATACGCGCGGCGGTGCCGTCGAGCCGCGCCACCAGGGCATCGGGGTCGAAGGGCAGTACGGCGGCGTTGGAGTAGCCGTACTGGTCGTGCAGCCACAGGGCCAGCACCTCGCTGCCGTCGGGCGCGGCCCAGCGGAAGACGTTGCGCTCGATCTCGGGGCCGACGCCGCGCCAGAAGACGGCGTTATCCAGCTCGAAGCCGCGCAGGATCTGCGGCAACTGGGCGATGTGGCCGAAGGTGTCGGGCACGTAGCCCACCGGCATCGGCCCGCCGTACTCGGCGGCGCCACGGCGGCCGAGCTGTAGGTTGCGGATCAGCGACTCGCCGCCGACGAGGTACTCGTCGGGCTGCAGATACCACGGACCGACCAGCAGGCGCCCCTCACGCGCGAGCCGGCGCAGGCGCGGGGCGTTTCCGGGGCGCACTTCGAGGTAGTCGTCGAGCACGATGGTCTGGCCGTCGAGCGTGAAATAGGTGAAGGCTGGGTCGGCTTCGAGTGTCTCGAGCACGGCGTCCACGGCGCGCACCAGCCGCATGCGGAATTGCTGGAAGGTCTGGTACCACTCGCGGTCCCAGTGGGTGTGGGGCACGACGAGCAGATGCGTCGTTGTCGGCGTTGGCGTCGGAGCGCCGTGCTCGGTGTCGGTGGGGGTGAGGGTCTCGTCGGCCATGATGCTCCTGCGCCAGCCCAGGCGGATGCGGATGCCGCGCGATGAACGAAACGATGATCGGGCATTCGAGGGCAGTATAGCGCATCGGGGATGCATCACGCAGCAGATGCCCTGTCCGAGGGGGGCACATCACAGTATCCGACTGCGCCTGCCCTCTTGAACGTCCCAAGGGGAGATGCATGCGCTACCACTGAAGGAGCTCGAGAAGTTCGTGGCCAATGGCGAGCTGTCGTTGGAGAGCATTTGATCGCCCGTTACGTATCTCATTTGTGGGCGGCATGGTCCGCCGGCCTCGCCTTCATAGGTCATGGGCAAGAACCCGGGCGGGAATCGCTGTACGGAGGTTACCATGGAAGCGCACGGACCAACCCGCCAGGATCGCCAACAACGCGCTCAGACGGCAGATCCGGCGAGCGATGGCAAGCCGCCACGACGGGGTGGTCAGGGTGGTACAGCACGTAGGCCGCTTTCACGTCTCCAAACGGCCGCCGCGACCATCTGCGCGGTGGCCGTTCTCTTGGCGTGTGGTGGCGGCGTGACGGCACACCTAAGCGTGGCGCCAGCGGCGCGCCTTTACCTTGACATTCGCTTTCAGCAGGCCCTCATCCCTTCCACTTCCGCCATCGTCCTGGTTCGCATCCATGACGCCCAGCAGGCCGCGGTCGAGCTGACGAACCATCAACGCCTGACCGTCAATGGCAGAGACCGCGATCCTTCCCTCCTTGGAGGGTACAGCTTCACGGTACCACGCCCTCCGCCCGAAGGGCGCTACACTATTGTCTACACCGATGAGGGTGGCCACCAGGCCAGCGTGGTCGTGCCAGCGCCCCCGCGAGACCTCACGATCACGTCGCCAGCCGCGCACGCGCAGGTGCCCATCCCGCAGTCCAGGGGGCAGCTCGCCGTGCGGTATGCGATCCCGTTTCCCTCAACGTCGCCGCTCTCCCAGCGTCCCTTTTCCACGGGCGTTTTCGCTGGTGTTGAGGGCCCCTGCAAAGCGGGGAGACCTGACGGGATTCCAGCATCCGCGCTCTCCTGCATCAACGTCGGCAGCGCCCAACAGGCCACGACAGGAAACGCCGTGATCAGCGATACCGGGGTGGTCCCGGGAATGGGACTTGGGTTCGACAACCTGGCATCAGGGCCAGGCGAGATGTACGTCCACATGACTGTGGCTGGAGACCTGTTATCGTCGGGGTTTGCCTCTGTACAGGTGTCATTTGACGACGTCGCGACCATCCCGATCATGTGGGTCTAGACATAGACATGCCGTGCTTCCAGCACAGTCAAAGCCCGTTGATAGAACGCTGGTGAAACCGGTGCGGTCGGTACCGTGGATGGAGCTTTGCTCGATGCCCATATTCCGCAGAAGGCACGCTTGACGCAACCACCGCTCGACTCGCCGCGCCGCAGACACGGTAAGGCCGCTCGCCCGGAGGGAGCGGCCTCTTTGCCTGCTGATGGTGGGTGATACTGGACTTGAACCAGTGACCTCGTCGGTGTGAACGACGCGCTCTGCCGGCTGAGCTAATCACCCCTATTGTGTGGCGTTTCGTGCGCGCACAGCATACCACGCCGTGGCGGGCGGCGTCAACGACGATGCGATGGTGGCGCCGCCCAATCAATCAGACGTGGTGATGCGCCCGGCTCCTCCGGCGACGCTGCCGGCGAGCACGGGCGCATCACACATCACCGCTTGGATGCGGCGGGCGGCGGGCGTCCACCGGACGCCCCTACGAATCCGCTCTCCGCGAGAGCCTCCGTTATCCCCACTGCCTCTGGCTCCCCCTCGCCTCCGCAGAGGAGAGGGGGTCGGGGGGGTGAGGACCCATCGCGTGGCAGAGGGCGAGGCAGGCCTCGCCGCTACAGCCCCGCGTCTGCCTCCCCCTCGCCTCCGCAGAGGAGAGGCTGGGGGTCAAGAGATGAGGACGCCTACGCCTGCGAGGTGCGGTTGGCGTCGGAGCGCAGCACGCGGCTGATGAGCGCCTTGGCCGAGGCCTCGTCAATGTTGAGCTGCTCGACCACCACCGGCAGCAGCCGCTGCCACTGGGCATTGGTCAGGCTGCGCTTGCCAACGGGGATGTTGACCTGGCGCATGGCTGCCAGCACCAGCCGCACGTGCGCTGGCTCGTTGAGCTGCTGCAGGAGCTGGCTGTCGCGGCGGATCGCCGGGCGCGGGCCGGTGGTGCCGGTGGCGCCGTCTACGTCATGCGCATCGGCAGCGAAGAGGGCACCGCCCAGGGTTGGCGGCTGCCGCTGGCCGAGGGCCGAAGTGTCGCCCAGCAGCGCGGGCTGCGCCATGCTGGCGGCGATGCCCTCCGCGGGCGCACTGCGCACCATCGGGGCCGCGGCGGCGGCATGGTTGAAGAGCACCGCGCCGCCGCGCGTGGCAGCCTCGCGCGAGGGGCTGAACGCCGGCATCTTGAGCACCTTGCCGGCGCTCTCGTCATCGTCAGGCATCTGGACCTGCTCTTCGGAGCTCCCAGCCTGATCGGCGCTCGCGCTTGCCACACCCTGCTCCTGCTCGCCGTCCTTCTTGAAGATCGTCTTGGCCTGCTCGCGCGCGGCGGCGGCGGTGGACGCCATACCCTTGAGCTGCGCGGCGCGCACGCGGGCGTTGGCCTCGGCGCGCATCGCCTTCAGTTCGGCCTCTTGCTGGGTACGCAGCAGCTTCTCCTGGTACGACTCCTGGATCTGGCGCAGCGTGCGGCCGGTCTCGGTGGGCTGGACGATGGCCCAGAACAGGCCCCAGAACGGCGGCGCGATCGAGACGAGCACCATCGTGATGCTGATGCCCGCGGCCTGGAGTTGCGGCCAGATCTGGCCCGCCCACTGGTCGGTGCGGAACGCCGTGAAGTCAACGCTGCGGTACGAGAGGCTATTCCAGGTGGTGATGGCGGTGGCGACCAGCACGCCCAGGCCGCAGAAGAAGGCCTGGATGCGGTGGCCCTGGCCCCAGTGCCACGGCGCGAGCACCGAGAGCAGGTAGGCCATGCCGACCACGCCCAGCGACACACAGCCCCACAGGACCATCTGGCCGGTATCGAAGAGCGCGTTACCGGTGTGCTTGACGCCATCGGAATAGACGTAGAAGTTGAAGATCGCATCTGGGATGTAGAGGATCACCGGGAAGATGTAGTACGCCTTCTTGAGCCAGTTTGGGAGCGGGAGGACCTTGTCTTTGTCTTGCTTGATCGGATCGGCTGCCACGGCAGCGGACACAGTGGCCGCGTGCTCGGCGTGGGGCGCAGTCACATCAACTCTGGCCATACCTAGGATACCTCCATGCCATACCGGATTGGGAATGCCCACTCTCACCAGCAAGCATTCGTCGCATTGACACCGGTCTGCGTCGCGGGAAGCTTCAGCGATCCAGCAGATGCGAGGCGGCACATACCGGCGGCAGCTCCCTGGACATAAGCAGCGATTCGACAGCGGATACCAGGCAACTGCGAGCGGAAGGGAGCGTACCTAAGTTGTGCACGAGTTTCAATGGGTAATCCGGCGCACGATCTGTCAAGAGCATGTCAACAGCGTGCAGGCATGGCACGGAACTCCTAAGCGACAGGCCAGAATGGGCTATCCGTTTGCGATCCCCGTGGTTCACCACGCCGGCTTGGCCAGAGCGCGCATGCGCGGCTCCGATCGGCGATAGTCCGTTTGCACTCGCAGTTCATGGCGAACGAGCGAGCAGCGCTATGGTACGGCCGCGGCGCATGCGATGGCGGCTGTGGACGCACGGTGAGCTTCTCGTGGACCGCACGTGGGAAGGTCGTGGAGAGATTGCAAGACACCGGTCGCCGTAAGACAAGAGGGCTAGCCGCTTCAGGTAGGACCCACCTCAGCATGCGGGCGGTGGTGCTGCGCATCACCTGGTGCGCCGGAGATGGCGCATGATGTATGATGGCAGATGGGCGTGGCGCCGATGCGGGAGGCCGCGCGCAGCAAGCCGATCAGGGTCGATCGGCGGTACAGTAGGAGAGCGGAGGGTACGATGGCGACGGACGCGGGCGTGCGCGCCAAAGAGGGGCGCCGGGCGGCGCTGCTTGCCGCGGCGCGCGAGGTGCTGGCCGAGAAGGGCCTCGACGCCGCCAAGGTCTCCGACATCGTCGCGCGCGCCGGTGTAGCCCAGGGCACCTTCTACCTCTACTTCCCCTCCAAGCTCTCGCTGGTGATCGCGCTGGCCGAAGACATGGATCGACGCATTCTGGCGGCCACACAGGAGGCGGTGGCGCGGGCACACACGCTGGCCGAAGGCATTGACGTCGGCGTCACCGTGGCCTTCGAGGAGATGGGCCGCTACCGCGACGTGCTGGGCATCATCGAGGCGCGCATCGGCCTCGTCGAGCTGCGCGCGCAGTGCGCGCACCTCTACCAGGAGTATTACGCCTACGTTGCCGGCATGATCGAGCAGGGACAGGCCAGCGGCGAGGTCGATCACGCGGTCAATCCGGCGATCGCGGCGCGGTTGATCGTGGGCGTGCTGGAGCGCGCCGCCGAGGAGTGCTACGTATACGGGCAGCGCGCGCCCGATGAGGAGTACGTGACGGAGGTGGCGCGCTTCGTGAAACGCGGGTTGGGGATGCGGTGAGACAGACAGCTTGAGCCGAGGGGGCTGGCATTGCCAACAGCCGGCGGAAGAATCCGCGCCTGATGGTCTGCGGCCGCCAAGCTGCCTGCGCAGGCTGGGGATCGAGAGGAATCACGAAGCGCTAGACGTTTGCCCTTCCACTCTTGACACGATGGGCGGATCGGCGGTATCGTCTGCCGGGACGTACTGACTGACAGTCAGTCATACGCGTTGGCGAACTGCGATGGATCGATCTCCCACGAGATAAAGGACCGCTGACAATATGCTGCTCGACACCTCGCCCGCGGAGGCGCACGCGCCCCGCGACACGCATCCCGCCGCCTCTGCCTCGTCGCCCGACGGCGAGCATCCTCACCACGGTCGCTGGTACCGCGCCGGGCTGGCCTACGGGCGGCTGGTCCACCGGCTGCGCTGGCTGATTCTGGTGTTGTGGATCGCCGGGCTGGCGGCCGCGGTGCCCTTCGCCGCGCAGGTCAGCTCGATGCTGCACAGCGGCGGCTACTCGACCTCCGGCAGCGAGTCGGCGCAGGTGCAGACGGTGCTGCAAGATACCCTGAAGCGCACCGGCACGGCGGCGGTGGTGGTCTTTCAGTCGAGCGGCACGCCGGTCGCCGACCCCGGCTACCAGGCCGAGCTGGCCGCGTTCGAGGCGCGCGCGCGGGCGTTCCCGCATGTCTCGTCGGTGACGGATGGCGGCGTGGGGCAGGACGGCAACACCACCTATCTCGTGGTCGGCCTGGATGAATCGGAGAGCGCGGCGCAGCAGGCGATGCCGGCCTTCGAGGAGCTGCTGCCAAGCAGCGGCGACGGTCCTGCGCGAGCGTACCTGACCGGCGCGCCGGAGACGCAGCGCCAGTTCAGCTCCATCGTGCAGCACGACGTCGAGCATGCCGAGCTGGTCTCGCTGCCGATCGCGCTGGTAGTGCTGCTAATCGTCTTCGGCACGCTCGTCGCCGCGCTGATGCCGCTGCTGCTGGCGGTGGTCGCGGTGCCGGTGGCGCTGGCGGCGATCTACGGCGTGGCGGCGCACACCTGGACGAGCATCTTCGTGCTCAACGTGGCCTCGGTGATCGGCCTGGGCATCGCGATCGACTACAGCCTCTTCATGGTGCGCCGCTTCCGTGAGGAGCTAGCGCGCGGCCGCAACGTGCGCGAGGCGGTGGCCTGGACCGTCGCCACCACCGGCGAGGCGATCCTCTTCAGCGGTATGACGGTGATCGTCGGCTTCTGCGGCCTGCTGCTGATCGGCATCCCCTTCATGCGCTCGTTCGGCATTGGAGGTGCGCTGGTGGTGGGCGCGGCGGTGCTGGCGGCGCTGACGCTGCTGCCGGCGCTGCTGGGCATCCTGGGGCCGCGCGTCAACGCCCTGCGCGTGCCCATCGTCTGGCGGCTGACAGCACCCCGGGCGAGGGAGGGGCTGACGGAGAACGCGGAGGTCGCGGAGAATCGCGGAGGCCGCGGAGGTGACACGGACAGCAGAAGCACAACTGGCGGATTCTGGAGCCGCTGGGCGCTGGGCGTGATGCGGCGGCCGGTGCTGGTGGTGGTGGCGACGGTCGTGCTGCTGGCGGCGCTGAGCTGGCCGATCTTCTCGATCCGCCTCTCGGCCTACGGCGCCGCCTCGCTGCCAGCCTCGACCCAGGCGCAGCAGGGCACCAACATCCTCAAAGCGCAGTTCCCCTCCGCGGCCAACGATCCCATCGAGGTCGTCGCGCGCACGCCCGACGGCTCCAGCATGCTCGCGCCCGCCAACCTGGAGCGTGTCGAGGCCCTGACCGAGTGGATGTTGGCCCAGCCGCACGTCACCGGCGTCACCAGCCTGACCCATCTGCCGGCCGATCCCACGGCCAGCCAAAGCTCCGGACCCAACGCCGCCCCCGCATCGCCGACCTACGAGCAGCTCGTCGCGCTCTACTCCAGCGGAGCGTACGCGCACCAGCCTGCCCTGGCGCGACTCGTCGCCGCCACCACCAGCGGCGGCACGACGCTGATCACCGTCACCACCGACGCGCCGCTCGATAGCACCGCCGGCACCGCGCTGGTGGATGCGCTGCGGGCCGGCGATACGCAGGCGGCACAGGGGCTGCGCGTGCAGGTCGGCGGCACACAGGCGGCGAGCCTCGACTTTACGCGCCAGCTCTACGCCAACTTCCCGCGCGCGATCCTCTTCATCCTGCTGGCGACGTATCTGCTGCTGCTGCTGATGTTCCGCTCGGCGCTGCTGCCACTCAAGGCGGTGCTGGTGAACGTGCTCTCGCTGGGGGCGGCGTATGGGGTGCTGGTCTTCGTGTTCCAGTGGGGCCACTTCAGCGATCTGCTGCACTTCACCAGCGCGGGCGCGCTCGACAGCACGACGCCGATCCTGATTTTCTGCATCCTCTTCGGCCTCTCGATGGATTACGAGGTCTTCCTGCTCTCACGTATCCGCGAGGAGTGGCTGCGCACCGGCGATAACCGGCTGGCGGTGGCGCGCGGGCTGGAGAAGACAGCCGGCGTGATCACCAACGCGGCGCTGCTCTTCGTGATCGTCACCGGTGCGTTCACCTTCACCTCACTGCTGACGACGCAGGAGATCGGGCTGGGGATGACAGTGGCCGTGCTGGTGGATGCGACGATCATTCGCACGCTGCTGGTGCCGGCGACGATGCGCCTCTTGGGCAAGTGGAACTGGTGGCTGCCGGGCCGCCGGCTCCAGGGCACGTAGTTACTTGATCCAGCCGAAGCGCGGCCGGAAGACCGGCTCCTCCGGCCGGCGCGCGGTGACGAACGCGTGACCGCCTGCTGGATAGCCCTCCGCGGCGTGCGCGTCGGGCTGTCGGGATACGACTTGGCAGCGGAAACGGACAGTGCAGGAACCGCTGGAGCCGAGCCAGATACGGCTCCGCGCGAGCCAGCAACGTGGGATCGTCTACCAGCAGGGAGGCGAAGTGCGGGCACTACGCCATGACGGCATCGAAATTGAATTCGGTCGTGGCGCTACTGAAGCTATTCAGCCGCTTGCTCGTCTTCTCGACTTCCGCGGCTTCGCAGGTGCGCTCGAAGAGTCGGAAATTCTGCGTAGAGTAGTCGGGGTCGTAGTAGCGGTGCGCGGGCATAGCTAGCCGCGTCCCTCGCGTCCCCAGTGGAAGAGCCGCGCGAAGAGGCCGGGCTGCTGGGCGCGCTCAGCCTTGGGCACGCGCCGCCGCGGCACTCGCCCGCGACCGGGCAGCTTCGTCCGCATCTCGCCGGATGATGGCGGGGCGCCCGCATCGTCCGCTGGGGTGACTGGCTCTGCCGGCAGCGTGGCGACAGCGGCAGGGCGTGGATCGGGCGCGTATTCCGGCGCTTCGGCATCGGCCGGCTCACGGTCCGTGCCGCCACGACGATCGTCGTCACGCACGGGCGCGCCGGTGTTCACAGGCTGCGCCACAGGATTGGCATCGCCACCACCATCATCGCCGCCCGCACTCGCTTCACTCGCGGATAGGTCGCCGCCGGAGAGCAGCCGGGCGAGCGCCTCGTCGTCACCCGCGCCTAGCCCCGGCTCCAGCGCTTGCGCGCGCTCCAGCTCCAGTCGCGCCCGCTCAACCACGCCGCGACGAAGGAGCGCCCCGGCGAGCATCAGATGGGCCTGCGCGTCGTCCGGCTCCAGGTCCACGCAGCGCTCGTACTCGGCCAGCGCCTCGTCGCCGCGCGCCGCTGAGTCCAGCAGCTCGGCCAGCGCCAGCCGCGCCGGCACATACGCTGGGCGCAGCCGCAGGGCCTCGCGCAGCACGGTCTCCGCCGCGTCCGTCTCGCCCCACTCGCGCAGCGTCTCGCCGAGCTGATGGAAGACCAGTGGCTGCTCCGGCGCCAGGGCCAGCGCGCGGCCGAAGGCGGCACGTGCCTGGTCGCGCTCGCCCAGCGCGTTGTGGGCCAGCGCCAGACGGCGCCAGGTGTCGGGATCGGCGGGGCGTAGCGCGAGCGAACGGCGGTACTGCGCGCGCGCCTCGTGCCAGCGCTCATAACGGGCCAGGAAGTAGCCATAGCCCGCGAAGGCAGCCGGGGGCTCCGCTAACTCGATAGCGCGACGGTACTCCTGCTCGGCTTCGGTGGGCCGCTGCACATCGGCCAGCAGAATCGCGTAGTGGTAGTGCGGCTCCCACGCCTGCGGATCGGCGGCGATGGCGCGGCGATAGAGCGGCTCGGCCTCGGCGGTGCGTCCGCGGGTGTCGAGCAGATTGGCGAGGCCCACCAGCGCGTCTACGCTCCACGGCTCACGGTCGAGCAGCGCCCGGTAGGCCGCTTCGGCCTCATCGAGCAGATCGAGGTCCATTAGCATGTCGGCGAGGATCTGCTGTACGCGCGCATCGTCGGGGCGCATCGCTGCCGCGCGGCGCAGGGCGCGCAGCGCCTCGGTTGGGCGTCCGCTGCGGTGCAGCAGCAGCGCCAGATTGATCAGCGTGATCGGATCGTCCGGCTCAGCGTCGAGCGCGCGGCGATAGAGGCGCTCGGCTTCGGCTCCGCGGCTATCGCGACTGAGCACGTTGCCCAGGTTAACCAGCGCGCTGGGGTCGTTTGGGGCCTCACGCAGCTCGCGGCGGAAGAACTCCTCCGCGCCGGCTGGGTCGCGCTCGGCGGCCAGCGCGTACTGCTCGACGGCCCCACCCGCGTCGCCCTGCTGCTCCAGCGCGCGCGCCAACTCCATGCGCGGCAGGGCGTCGTCAGGGGCCAGCGTCACCGCGCGGTGCAGCGCCAGCTCCGACTCCGCGAAACGCTCGTGGCGCCGCAGGAAGAGCGCGTACTCCACCTGCACCGATGCATCGCGCGGATCGAGGTCCAGCGCGCGCTCGAAGGCGTCCTCCGCGGCACGCGGGTCGCCGTCGGCGTCGTACGCGCGTGCCAGCGTGGCAAGCAGCACGGCATCCATCGGCGCGAGCGCCGCCGCCTGGCGCAGCTCGTCGCAGGCGGCGCTGAGCGCGCCCTGCTCCAGCAGGTGCAGGCCGTAGGCCAGGTGCGCGGCGGCCGTCGCGGGCAGTTGCGCCGCGGCCTGGGCCAGCAGCGGCCGAGCCTCTTCGCCGCGCCCCCTGCGCCGCAGCAGCTCGCCTAGCGCCAACGCCAGCCCAGCGTCAAGCGGCGCGGCAGCCCGCGCCTGGCACCACAGCGCCTCGGCCTCGTCGAGCCACTCGTGGCGCCCGCGCAGCCGCGCGAGCTGCTCCAGCACGATGGCACGGCGCGTATCGTGGGCCAGCGCCTCGCGCAGCAGCCCCTCGGCCTCGGCGTCGCGCCCCTGCTCCACGCGCAGCGAGGCCAGCCCCGCCACCGCGGCCGGGTTCTCTGGCGCGATCTGGAGCGCGGCGGCGTACTCCCGCTCGGCCTCGATGGCGCGCCCAGTGCGCCGCAGGAACGCGGCATAGTGCGCCTGCGCGTCGGCATCGCGCGGGGCCAGCGTGAGCGCGCGCTGAAATGCCTCTTCGGCCTCGCGTTGGCGGTCGGCGCCGCCCAGCAGGTCGGCCAGCGCGACCAGCGCGGCGGCGCTCGCGGGACGCGCGGCGATCGCGGCGCGGCGCAGGGCGATGGCTTCGTCGCGGCGCCCACCGTTCACCAGCAGCGCATCGAGCAGTGCCCGTGCCCGCTCGTCGGCCGGTGCCACCTCCAACGCACGGCGCAGGGCACGCTCGGCCTCAACCGGCCTGCCCAGCTCGCTCAACACCGAGCCGTAGAGCCGCAGAATGCGCGCGTCGTCGGGGGAGGCTTCCAGCGCGGGGGTCAACAGCGGTTCGGCCGCACTCCAGCGGTCCTGGCTGATGTAGAGCAGCGCCAGGTTGGCACGCGCATCCACGCGCTCAGGGTGATCGCGAAGCACCCGCTTGAGATGCGCTTCGACCAGCGTGGGATCGGCGGCACAGGCGCGCTGGAAGACACGCTCGGCCTCGGTGCGTTCGCCCAGCTCGCCCAGCACGGTGGCAAGCTGTAGCAGCGCGGCGCCGTCGTCGGGATGCGCTTCGAGCGCGCGCAGCAGCTCGCGGCGCGCGTCGCGCGGGCGGCGCAGGTGGGCCAGCACCAGGGCAAAGAGGCGATGTCCGCGCGCGCTGGCGGGGTCCAGCACCAGGGCGCGGCGCAGCAGGCGCTCCGCCTCCGGATAGGCGCCGCGATCCAGCAGCAGCGCCGCCAGCGCGACGCCGTGGTCGGGGTTCTCAGGCGCCAGCTTGACCGCCTCGCGCAGCTCGCGCTCAGCCTCCACAGGTTGCCGATGGCGCGCGAGGAAGGTGCCGTACGCGCCATGCACGGCAGGGTCGGCGGGAGCCAGCTCCAGCGCGCGGGCGAAGTGCTCGCGCGCCAGCGCGGGGCGCCGCTGTTGGTCGAGGATCGCCGCTAGCAGCGCGGGCGCCTCGGCGTCGTCTTCATCCAGCAGCGCCGCGCGCTCCGCCTGTTCGCGCGCACCCTCCAGATTGCCCTGTTGCAACAGCAGGCGGCCGAGCGCGAGCGCCAGGTGCGGGCTGCGCGGATCGGTCTCGGCGGCGGCGCGCAGACACCGCTCGGCCTCGGCGGCGCGGTCCGGAAGCAGCGCGGATGCAAGCGATTCGAGCGCGTCGGCATCGTTGAGGCGCGCCAGCTCGGTGCGCAGCGCGGCGATCAGCCAGGCAGAGGTCTCGTAGGGGCGTCCGGTAGACGCCCGTAGCGAAGGCGACTCATCGTCCTCGCCGGCGTCATTGCCTGGTTCGAGCCACTCGCTCTCGCCGTTGCCGCGCCGGACGAAGGCGCCATCGCGCTCTAGTGTCCAGGCCGCGTCATACCACTCCTCAGCCGAAAGTGGGCGGCCGAGCGCGCGGGCGGCGGCGAGCACGCGCGGGCGTGTCAGCGGGACGATGGTCGCGGCGCGCAGCAGTTCGAGCGCCGCGCGTGTCTGCCGTACTCCTTCGTCGCGGGCTGAACCTTCAGGCTCGGCCATCGGTCGCCTTCCCTTCCCCATATCCCTTGACGCACGCGCACCAGCGCCAGGCGTGCGCCTTTTCTCCCCACAGCGGCGATGAGCGCCATTCTAGCGCCCCTCACACCGAGAACACAAGCGGGAAGCGGCGATTCCACCCAAACTCGCGCGGGTGGTGAGCTAGGTCAGCCAGGCCGTGGCGCGACGCCCTCCATGCGCCGCAAGCCGTAGCACGAGCGATACCAATTCGCGCGCCCGCCGATCCTCTTGCCTGCCGGGATTACCCGCGGAGCTTCAGTCCCCCTCCTTGCCCCCTGATGCCCTGGGCCTTGGGAGCGGCTCATCCAGCCGCGCCGTGAGCCATGCCGCCGCGTCGTCGAGCATGCGCGGGGTGATGCTGTGCGGCGCGTCGTACTCGCGGTAGTCCAGCGCGACGCCCTGTCGCTCCAGGATCGGCCGCGCTCGGTGCGCCCAGGAAATCGGGATCACCTGATCGAAGCGGCCGTGCTCCAGCAGCAGCGGCAGCCCCGCCGTGCGCTCCGGCGAGGCGATCCATGGCTCGACCTCCGGCGGGATGCGCCCGGCGATGGGGACGGCGCCTGCGAGCCGCTCCGGCTGGGTCAGCGCCAGCGTCAGCGACATGATCGCGCCCTGGCTGAAGCCAAGCAGGTACACGCGCTCAGCGTCGGCGCCATACGCCGCGGCAGCTTCGCCCAGGAAGGCGGCGATGCGGTCGCGACTGGCGGCGATCTGCTCCGGCGCGATGCGGAAGCCGCCCTGCGGCAGGAACTCGACGTCGAACCACGCGAAGCTCTGCGGCCCGCGCACCAGCGGCGCGCGAAGGCTCACAATCTGGAAGCGCGGGTCGAGATACGGCGCGAGCTGGACGAGATCGCGCTCGTTGCTGCCCACACCGTGCAGCAGCGCCAGCAGCGGCGGCTTCGTTCCCGCCTGTGCCGGAGACTGTGGCGAGCGGGCGAGATGGGCAAGCGAGAGGTCGCTGCGCAGAGTGGGCGTCTGGTCGGGATCGGGCTGCGTCATGGCGGAAGACTCCTGGCAGGGATCGGGCGAACGAGAGAGGGCGCGCGCCGGAGGCGGGCTGTGTGGGCGGGGTCGGCGCCTGCCCAGATGATAGCGGCGGCGCGGAAGACAGATACCCGCGGCGCGCCTCGCTGTGCTATGCTATGGGGCGCTCTTGAATGACCCTGCCCAGCGAGAGGACCGGCCGCGCGTGACCCAGACCCACGACGATATCCCCGCGAGTCCGCGGCTGGAGGCGCTGCGCGCCGCCCTCAAGGCCGAAGGGCACGACCACGCGCTGGCGGCGTTCTGGCAGGCGGTCGCGGAGGAAGGCACGCCGCTGATCGAGCCAATCCCTGGCGATCCCGACCACTCGCTGCTGACGTTTCTGTGGCGCGACGACGGCCACACCCGCAACGTCGCCGTGCTGGACGGCCCCGGCGGCGGCGATCCGACGAAGAACGTCATGCGCCGGCTGCCCGGCACCGACGTGTGGCACATCACCTATCGCGCGCGCAACGACCTGCGCTCCAAATATCGCCTGGCGCCCAACGATTCGCTACTGCAAGAGCACGAGGTGACCGATTGGGCCGCACGGAGCGCCAACTGGCGCAACGATCCGCTCAACCCGCACATCTTCACCATTCCCCCTGGCGACGACGACCCCGGCGGGAGCGGTTGGAGCGTCTCGATGGTCGAGCTGCCCGCCGCGCCGCCTGCGCCGTACATCACGCCGCGCCCCGGCGTCCCTCACGGCGCGGTGACGCTCGCACCCTTCTCCAGTGAGACGCTTGGCGAGACGCGGCGCGTGTGGGTCTATACGCCACCGGACTATCCGCAGCGCGCGGTCTTCGAGCCGTGCGGGCTGCTCGTACTCTACGACGGCGCCGCGTGGCAGAACGCGCTGCCGGTGCCCGCGATCCTCGACAACCTGCTCGCCGAGCGCCGCATCCGCCCGCTGATCGCGCTGCTGGTGGATAGTCCCGGCGACAGGCGGCTGGACGACCTGCTCTGCTCCGAGCGTTTCGCGCGCTTCGTCGCGGCGGAGCTGGTGCCGTGGGCGCGCCGCCACTACCGTATCAGCAGCGACCCCGCGCGGGCGATCGTTGGCGGGCAGAGCGCGGGCGGCCTCGCCGCCGCCTTCACCGCGCTGCGCCATCCCGAGGTCTTCGGCAACGTGCTGGCACAGTCGGGGTCTTTCTGGTGGCGCCCACCCGACGACGACGAGCACGAGTGGCTCGCGCGCCAACTCGCCGCCGCGCCGCGCCTGCCGCTGCGCTTCTATCACGAGGTCGGCCTGCGGGAGACACACAGCACGCCGGGCGACGGTCCGACCCAACTGCTGGCGAACCGCCATCTGCGCGACGTGCTGCGCGCCAAGGGTTACCCCGTCACCTATAGCGAGTTCAACGGCGGGCACGACTTCCTCGGCTGGCGTCGCACGCTGGCCGACGGACTGATGGCCCTGGCAGGCATGGAAGAGGATACGGAGAACGCGGAGGTCGCGGAGGCTTGCGGAGAGCGCGGAGAGGGATAGAAAACGGAGAGCGCGAAGGACGCGAAGACCGCGCGAAGACCGCGAAGGGCAGAAGGAGAGAGGAACTGCAGAGGACGCAGAGGACGTGCGGGATCGGTGAAATGCGGGAACCGGAGCGTGGCGGCTGGCGTCCCTTCGATCAGGGAGGGGCCAGCGTATGCGACGTAACCGTGTCCGAGTGCTCGTCATCCTGCTTGCGATTGCCATGAGCGCCGCGCTGGGAGCATGCGAAAGTGCGATCCCTGATGTCGGCCCCGGTGCCGGTGCGCCGCATGCACCCTCCCAAATGGCGGTGGCATGTACGACTTCCACAGTGGGCGATGCAGCAGCGCTGTCTGGTAGTGCCGTGATGCGGGCCGCGGCGCGCGCTATGCCTGTCACGACGCTGCCACCGGGCGTTACCGTCGGCCAGGTGAGGGTGGTGGTCGAGAGCGGGGAATATCGATCCAGCGACACCATCTTTGCCTGGGCCGGCAACGGTCTGGGCCAGTGCATCTACGCGACGGACCATCATAGCGATTGTTCGCTCGGCACCCTGGAGCGGCAGGTGGACGGCGCATGGCAGCCGCAGGCCAATTGCCAGACCGCCACGCCAACGCGGACGATCGCTGTGCCGCCGTTGGAGGCAGCCTTCATACGCCTGACGCCCCCAGCGACCGGCGCGCAGCCGGGGATTTGGCAGAGCGGCACTTATCGCGTCGCCTTCAGCTATCGTCTGGACCAGACGGGCACGGGCCAGCCGGTTGAGGTCGTCTCTGACACCTTCACGATCACGTGATCCCGTTCGTCCACGGATCAATCGCTGGGGGTCGTGATCCTGGTATGGCACGCAAGGATGCTCTCGCGCAACAGAAGCGCACGCTTGCAGCCACATCACGCTCGCGCCGCTGTGCCGCTCCGCAGTCCTGTATACCAATCCCATAGATACAGCGCGATGCCCAGCACCTCGGCGGCGATGGCGAGCACGGCGAAGATCGGCGCGATGGGCATGACAACCGCCGTGAGCACGATCAGCGCGACCGCCGGCAGCACCGCGAGGACGGCGGCGAACAGCCCGCGCTTGGCGCCCCGCATGCTCGGCCGCTCGGGATAGAGGGCATCCATGCCAGCGGGGATCAGTACGAGTGCGAAAAGCAGCAGGCCGAGGATGAGCACCACGACTACACCCGCGAGGTCGTGGAAGGCCGGCACGATCGCCAGCACCCAGCCGGCGAACATCAGCACCGACGCGATGAGGGCCAGCACTATGCGCCGGTCGGTGATCTGCTGTGCCATGCGCTCCTGCCTCCTCCTGGATGATCCGCTGACAGGTGTCCGGCCTAGAACAGCGTGATCAGAAAGCCCAGCGCCGCCAGGCTCATGATCGCCACCGTCGCCCAGCCGACGATGTTGATGCCGCGGCCATTGGTGCGCTCGCCCATGATGTCCTTGCGGCAGGCGATCAGCAGCAACAGCGCCAGCAGCGGCGGCGTGATGATGCCGTTGACGACGGCGGCGGCGACCAGCGCCTGGATCGGGTTGATGCCGATGAAGTTGATGGCGACGCCGATGCCCAGCGCGATCCCAAGCACGAGGTAGAACCGCTTGGCCCGGCGCGGCGTGTCGTTGAGGCCGTGCGGCCAGTTGAAGAGCGCGGCCACGGCATCGGAGGCCGAGGCGGTGAGCGCGGGCACCGCCAGCAGGGCCGCGCCGAGCATGCCAATGGCCCAGGTAATGGGTGCGGCCGGGCCGAGCAGCGGGCGGAGCGCCTCAGCCGCCTGCGCCGCACTGCTGATGTTGCCGCCCTGGCCAGCCTTGAAGAGCGTGGCGGCGGTCGAGACCTCGACGAAGAAGATGATGACGTTGGAGAAGACCATGCCGATGTTGGTGTCGAGCGCGATCTCCTTCAACTCGCGGCCGATCATGCGGTGGCGCAGGCGCGGCGTTGGCGCCTGCTGAAGCTGCTGAGTGTCGTCAAGCTCCATATCGGCCTGCCAGAAGAGCAGGTAAGGCGATACGTTGCCGCCCAGCGTCGCGACCAGCAGCGCGAGGAAGGCTGGGTTGAACGAGATGGTGGGAATGAAAGTGCCACGCAGCATGCCGCCGAGGCTGGGGTGCGAGAGGAAGGCGGAGACGATGTATGCCAGCAGCGCCAGACACAGCCACTTGAAGGTGTTCTGAATCAGGTCGTAGTTGCCAAACATCAGGAAGAAGAAGAGGGCGATCACGACGGGAACCATCATCACCTTGGCGGGGATCGGCAGCACGAGCGCGAAGGCGGCGCCGATGGCGCCAATGTCAGAGCCGGAGTTGATCAGGTTGGCGATCAGCAGCGCGAGCACGGCGCCAGAGGCCAGGGCCTTGGGATAGCGGCTCTTGAGGACGTCGGTCAAACCCTTGCCGTGGACGACGGCGACCTTGGCGGCGGTGTATTGCACCGCCATCATCATCGGCACCGTCAGCAGGCAGGTCCAAAGCAGCTTGTAGCCAGTCTGCGCACCAGCCTGCGCGTAGGTCGCGATTCCCGTGGGGTCGTCGTCGGCCGCGCCGGTGATCAGGCCGGGTCCGAGGAGCTGGAGCAGCCCTCCCCGTTTGCTCGCGCTGTTCCGCGGATTGCTGTCGGACCCGCCGGCCTTCTGCTTGCCTCCGCCGCCCGCGGACAATGGCTCGGCATGCGTCGCCATCGAGACCATCCCTTCCACCTACGCATTCTTACGTATGGCGTGCGGGCATGACCCATGCCGCGGCTGGATTCGGTGGGGTTGGCAGCTAGAAGAACGTCTGCCACAGAAACACCGCACAGGCCAGCGACACGATGCCGGTGACAACCCAGCCGGCGACCGCGAGCTTGGTGCCGATGCGCTTGGCACCCATCACACTCCGGTCGCGCGCGACCAGCATCATCAGCGCCATCGTAATGGGCGTGCCCAGGCCGCCGGCGATGGAGCTGGCGAAGAGCAACTGGATCGGGCGGATGCCGAGCAGCGTGATGCCCGCCCCGATGGCCAGGCTGATCAGCAGCGCGAGGTAGAAGCGCGGCGCCTGGTGGAAGTGGGCGTCGAGGCTGCGGCGCCAGCCGAAGGCCTCGGCCATCACGTAGGCGCTGGTGCCCGCCAGCACCGGCACCGCCAGAATTGCCGAGGCCAGCAGCCCCACGCCGAAGACAATCGAGGCCGCGTGGCCAGCGACGGGGGCCAGCGCCTGCGCAGCTTCGGCGGTCGTCTGCACCGCGTGATGCTGCACGCCCAGCGTCGCGCCGGTGCCGATCACGATGAACCAGAAGATGATGCCCGCCGCGGCAACGCCCACGCCGGCATCCACCTGCACCAGCCCCAGGCGGCGCAGCGGCGGCCGCTCGATCTCCTCTTCGATGGTCTCCCAGACGTAGGCGTAGGCGGTCAGCGTGGTGCCCAAGAGCGCCAGGGCACCGGCGACGTAGGCGGAATCGAGGCTCAGGTGCGGCAGCACCGTGTAGCGCAGCACCGTGCCCCAATCGGGCCGCGCCAGGAAGGCCGTGACGATATAGGCCAGGAAGACCAGCAGGACGTAGCGCAGCACGCGCTGCATGGCGCTGTAGTTGCCCCACACGAGGAACGCGCCCACTCCCGCGGCGAAGGGCAGGATGAACCACTGATAGGGAATGCCGGTGAGCAGGCTCAGCGCGTCGCTTCCGCCTTCGAGATCGGCGGCCAGCGTAATGACGTTGACGGCCAGCACCAGTGCCAGGCAGAGCAGCGCCCAGACGCGGCCATAACGCGAGCGCACGGCGTCTTCGAGGCCCTTGTGCGAGACGACGCCGACCGCCGCGCTGACCATCTGCACGACGATCAGCATCGGGATCACCAGGATCACCAGCCACGAGAGGGCGTAGGTGGTGGTCGAGCCGATGACGGCGAGCGAGGCGACGGTGGTGGGATCGTTATCCGAGGCGCCCGCGATCAAGCCGGGGCCGAGCGACTTGAACACCGCGGGCGGGCGGCGCGCGAAGATCTCCGTCAGCGAGTGGTGGGCACGCCCGGCACGATCCCGCGCCAGGCGCCGATCCGGGCCTCCTGCCGCTTGCTGTGCCACGTTGGGGATCCTTCCAGACCAGGGGAAGCGTCCTTGCGCCGCTCATCCGCACCAGGCGACGACCAACGCCCAGCATCCAGGGCCCATTGATCGCGCCGTCCGCCGCGCGGCATGATTGTGCCACGTAGCCGCATAGAATAGCATCGCACGGCATGTGCCAGCGGGCACCATCGAGCGCATAGGCAGATGGGTACTGCGACGCCCGGCAGCCCCGAGAGGTGGAGGAGGATACCGGGCGTCGTGCGTGTGCGACAGGAAGCGCCGCTAGGGTTGCTGCGTGGCGGGTTGCGCCGCCGCTTCCTCCTCCTCAGCAGGGAAGAGCGAGAGATGCACCAGCGCGCCCTCATGCACCAGCCCCGCGCCGGCCAGCCTCGCGCCAGCAAGCCGCACGTCGCTGCCCAACCCCGGCGAAACGTACGCCTGGACCTCGGCCTCGCGCGCGCCCGCCAGGAAGTCGGCCTCACTCTCCGCCACGTCAGGACCCTGCGCGCGCTCCTCGTCGCTCGCACTGGACTGCGCCTCGCTGGCCGCTGTGCTCCAGAGGCTGTCGAGCGCATCCATCGCGTAGGAGCGCGTGAGGCGCGGCCAGTACGCCTCGGCGAGGGCGTCGTCGGTGAAGATCTCGCCGCCCACCGGCTTGCCGGCGACGATAGCGACGAAGCCCAGCGCGCCCTTGGGTCGCGGGAGCCGCGCTACCGTCTCGTCCATGCTCGTCGAGCGCGCGGGCATCTCATACATCGCGCGCATCGCCGAGGTGCCCGAAGAGACGCCGGTGGAGCTGAGGCGCTCCGAGACCTCCTCCCAGACCTCGCTCTGATCGGAGGTGTAGCCACCCCCGCTGGCGAGCGACTTCGTCACGTAGCTCATGTGCTTGGCGCGCATGCGTGCGTAGGCCGGCTCAGCCGACGTGAACGCGCGCTCCGGCGCCGCTCCCGGCTGGCCCGCGCGCCGAGAGCCGAAGCCACGGGCGCCTGCTCCATGCCAACGGCCCATCTCAACACAGGTGACGGGCACGTCGAGCGCGGTATGCGCCGCTACCAGCATGGTGGTGTTGAAGACGCGATTCTGCAGACCACCAATCACCTGCTCGCCGCAGATCATCAGTACCGGCGCCTCGGCTGTGCTGCTCACCACCAGCTCCGGCACCGTCGCGGCCGGCTTCTCGGTAACGGCCAGCACCTGCTGCGCCACCGCCGATTCCAGCGGCAGGTAGCCCGTCGCGTGGGCGATGCCCTCCTCAACCGGCAGGAGCGGGATGAGCGTCAGCTTGCCCGCGCGCAGCGGCTCGCCGGCCCGCAGGCGTCCCAACGTCTCGCGCACGGTCTGCGCAACCGCAGCGCCTCCATCCTCCTCAAGGCGTGCAAAGCTCGTCGTTCCCTGTGGCACTCGCGGCCACCCTTTCTCCCGGCACCCGCCGGGCTGTGCTTGCTCGTGGCGATGCTCGTGGCGATCCGCGGCTACCCATCCATCCACTCACGCCCATATCGCCGTCGCGCTCCTCCATACGGCGTTCCGGAGCCGGCCTGGAAAGTACGGAAGAAGACAGTGCCGGCCCGGCACGCGGAGGGGCGGTCGAACCCCCGTTTTCTCTTGACGCCGCGCTCCGCCCAAATCTCTCACCCGCGCCTGCCAACCGCCGGGTCACTGCGCCCGCCTCGCGCGGAGTTCCGCTGCTGGCGCGACTCGCCACGAGTGTATGCCGGCAGCCATGCCCGCCGAGAGGCTCCTCCAGCGGTTGGCGACACACATGCGCTTCGGAGGCTGAATGAAGCGGAAGCCGTATTTGTCCTATGGGCTTCGAGCGAGGTTGCTCGATGTCATACCACCAAACGTTGCCAGCACAAAAAAAAGAAAATGCCCGCGATGACGACGCTGTCATCACGGGCTGGAACTCGCCCTGCGCGCGGCGCGTTCGTCGCTACCCGCGCCAGAGGACGTAGCCCAGACCACGCGCGCGCCGCGGCAGGCACGAGACGCCCGCCAGCCGCAGCGACATCGCGAGCGCCTCGATGCGCCGCTCCAGCCCATCCGTGGTCAATCCAGCGCTGGCGGCGAGCCGCTCGACGCTCACAATCTGGCCGCCACGGCGCATCAGCGCGCCCAGCAAGCGCCGGTCGTCGGCGCCGATCTCCAGCACCCGCCCACGCCAGGATGTGGCGCCCGTCAGCGGATCCATGACCAATCCGCCAAAGCGCAGCGGCGCACGCGTCGGGCGGTGCTCCAGGAGCGTCACGGTCTCAACCGGCGCCCGCACGGTCACGTCCTCGGCATCCTGCATGTAGCCCATCACCGGCTCCTCTCTCTGCCTGATCTCCCCTCCTAATCCCATCAATAAACAGGGACGAGAAAAGGTCTCCGCGCCTAACTCTAGTGCCTCGACGTAAGCCTGGGGTGAGCCTAACCTGAGATGGGCATAAGAGAATGCCCCCCGCGCCTAGCGCGGCCTGGCACGCTTTCTGATGCGGAGGCGTTCCATCAGTCATCTCCGCGGCGCATGCCCCGCGTCGCGCGAATACGGAGGTGCCACATGTCGCAATCACAGGATGCCGGCACAGACCCCGCATCTGACCCGCCAGTCTCCAGCCCGCCAGTGCCGGACCCCAAATACTGGAGCTGCTCGCACGAGGAGCTGATCGCATTACAGATCGAAGCCTGGGCGCTGGGCGCGGGCTGTGCGAAGGCCGACGGGTCGCGTGTCCTGCGCGATCTCATGGCGATCGAGCAGCGCGCCGAAACTGCCTGCGATGAGGCCCTGCTGATCTACGTGCCCCTCGAGCTGGCGCGCTTCCGCGACGTCTTTACCCTCGCGTGGGTCGGCGGCTACTGCGCCTCGCGCAGTGCCGGTGGCAGGATAAGCGGAGTTCAGGGAGCGGGCTGATCGCGTCAGGCGTGCCGATCAGACGGCGCGTCGCCGCTACTTTCACCGTCACCGTCACCGTCGCTCCGCTCGCGGAGCGGTCGTGTGGTGCTGCGCACGAGCGCCTGGCCGATGCGCGACCACAGGCCGCGCTCCTCCGCGGCGCGCGGCGCATCATCGTCCTCATCCTCGTCCGGCCATACGCCGGCATTCTTCCCTGTCCCCTGCGACGCTCGCGGCGTCCGGCCCTCGGCAGCCGGCAGCACAACGACCCGATTGGGCGGCTCCCATGGAGCATCCGGCGCCTCTGCGATGGTGTCCTTGGGTGTCTCGTCACCTGCATCGTTCGATGATGGCGCGGACGTCGCGTCGGCTGTTCCCTGCGCGACTGACTCCTCCACGGCTGTCTCCAGTGCTGCGGCAGTCGTGGCGTCGGTGATCACCGGCACGGTGCGCACCGGCGAGCTGGGCCGCGGGAACGGCCGTGGCGACACGGCTGACTCGATCTGCAGATCAGGACCAAGATCGGGAGCACGCGGGATCGTTGGGGATGCAGCTCTCGGCTCGACCGTGAGCTGTGTGAGCGGCACGGTGGACGACGCGGCGGTCGCAGGGGGATCGGACTGCGCCGCGGCCAATGGCGGAGTGTCTGATGCGGCGGGGTTGGCAGAGCTGGCCGGGCCGGCTGCGGGGGAGCGCCGCGGCAGCGGCGGCATCGCTTCGAGCGGTGTCTCCACGGTCTGGGCGGCGTGATCGGCGGACGACTCCTGATGTGCGTGTCGTGCCCGCGCCGCGAGGACGGATTCGAGCAGCGCGGCGCCAGCCGCGAGACCTTCCGCCGCCCACTCGATGCGCGGCAATTGATCCGCCCGTACGGGGTGCGCATGGGCTGGAGTGGGTGGCGCGGTCTTGCGGAAGACGTCAGTGGCCGCGATGTCATCGCGCGTCTCGTCACGCGGCCCCTGTGTGGATGTGGGCGCGGGGGGATGCGTGGCGCCGAGCCGTGGCGGCACACGCAGCCGCGCGGGAGCGGCCGGACTGGAGGTCGTTGCTGACGCGGGCGCTCCCGTCGCCGTGCGCGACGTCGGGAATTGACCCAGCGTGCGTGCGGAAGCCCGCGACGCTCCCGGTGTGACCGCCTGCGGCGTGCGACTAGATGTGAGCTGCGGGGCCGCGAGACGTGGGCGCGAGACCGACGCGGCCGGCCCGGCGTCACGCCCGGCTGCCAGACGCCGCGCCCAGCCCCACACGTCGCCCACCTCGCGCTCGGCGATGATCGCCGCCGCGCGGGTGCCTGCCTCCGCCTCGCCCAGCGCCATGCGCACCAGATCGAACGCGCCTCTGAGCAGCTCGTCCACCAGCACCATCAGGGCGACGCAGTACGCCACCACAATCCCAATCGCCAGCGCCACGACGTGCGTGAGCGGGTACGGCGGAAAGTGGTGTGTCACCAGGGAGCCGACAATCTCGGTCACTACAACGCCGGCAACGAGCGCGATGCCGGCGGTGCGCACGACGCGCCGCCAGGCCAGCAAGAGCACGCCGAGGATGTGACGCAGAGCGCCCGCGCCCAGCCGGATGAGTTCAAACCCCACGACCCACGTCCCCCCTCGTGACGCCATCCCTGGCCCGCATCGCGTTGCATTGCGACCGCTACTCGCGGCTATTGTATCATCCCTGTCTACGGCCGGTTGTGCCTGGTTGCACCGAATGGGTGGGCGATCAACCAACGGTCTCGCACTCCATGCTCATGGGCTTCTCTACCATACACAAACGCCGCATTCCGCCGCGGGAGCGGTACTTCCGTACCGCGAGGGCTGTGCCGCTGGGCGGAATCTGATACCCTAGGCCGAGCAATGGCGCGCCGCGCGCATGCGAAGTGTTTCAGCCGAGGATCAATGGGAATGACACTGGAATCTCAGCCGCAGGCAGACGTGGCGAAGCGGGTCGTGGTGATGGGGGCAGGTCCGGCTGGATTGACTGCCGCGTATGAGCTGATGCGGCACGCGGTTCCGGTGACGGTGCTCGAAAAGGACGCACGCTTCGTCGGCGGGATCTCGCGCACTGGAGAGGCGCACGGCTATCGCTTCGACATTGGCGGCCACCGCTTCTTCAGCAAGAGTCAGGAGATCGAAGACTTCTGGACCGAGATTCTGGGTGACGAGATGCTCACCTGCGGGCGTCTCTCGCGCATCTACACCAGGGGAAAGTACTTCGACTACCCGCTCAAGGCGACCAACGCGCTTTTCAATCTGGGGCCGATCGAGACCGTCCGCTGCCTCTCGAGTTATGCCTGGGCGCGCGTGCATCCAGTCAAGAACCCGCAAAACCTGGAAGACTGGGTCAGCAACCAGTTTGGCCACCGGCTCTTCAGCATCTTCTTCAAGACTTACAACGAGAAGGTGTGGGGCATGAGCGCCAAGGAGCTATCCGCCGACTGGGGTGCGCAGCGCATCAAGGGCCTCAACCTCGCCGAGGCGATCAAGGGCGCGCTGCTGCCGCGCAAGAAGAGCACGGATCGCGCGGCGGTGATCAAGACACTGATCGATCAGTTCCGGTATCCCAAGTACGGTCCTGGTCAGATGTGGGAGACCGTGCGCGACAAGCTGATCGCCGGTGGCAACGCCGTGGCGCTGGACCAGGCCGTCGAGGCAATCCACCACGTGGGCGGCCGGGTCACCCGTGTGACCGTGCGCGACTCCAGTGGCAACCTCCATGACATGAGTGGCACCGACTTCATCTCGACGCTGCCGATGCGCGAGCTGATCAACAAGATCGATCCGGCGCTGCCCGAGCCGGTGGTGCGCGCAGCCAACAGCCTCAAGTATCGCGACTTTCTCACCGTCGCGGCGGTTATCAATCGCGAGCAGATGTTCCCCGACAACTGGATCTATATCCACGACCCCACGGTCAAGGTCGGCCGCATCCAGAACTTCAAGAACTGGAGCACGTACATGGTGCCCGACCCCAAGACGACGTGCCTGGGCCTGGAGTACTTCTGCTTCGAGGGCGACGGGCTGTGGTCTTCGTCAGATGCGGAGCTGGTGGAGCTGGCGCGCAAAGAGCTGGCCGCGATGGGGATGGCCAAGCCCGAAGAGGTGCTGTGGGGCGTGGTGGTGCGCCAGCCCAAGGCGTATCCGGTCTACGACGACGAGTACAAGCAGCATCTGGCGGTCATCAAGGAGTATCTGGAGCAGGCGCTGCCCAACCTGCAGCTCGTCGGGCGCAACGGCATGCACCATTACAACAATCAGGACCACTCGATGATGACGGCGCTGCTGGCGGCGCGCAACATCGCCCTCGGCACGCACTACGACCCCTGGAAGGTCAACACCGACGCCGAGTACCACGAAGAGGCGCGCCTCACCGACCACGACCCCAGCGGCCGCCAGGTCCCATCCCGCGTGCCCTCGCTCGCCTCGGTCGAGAAGTGACGCGGCGGCGCTGGCGCAGCGTGCGTGCCAGGCGACCGCGGCGGCGCTGGCGCAGCGTGCGTGCCAGGCGACCGCGGCGACCAACTGACCGCCAGCAGCCGGCCGCTAGGCGCCTCGGCGCTCCGCGCGTTCGCGTTGAGGAGGACGTAGCCGCATGTCGGTGCTAGCGGAGAGCCAGGAGCAGGCAGTCCAGACGCGATGGCTGCGCGTGCGGACGACAACCCGTGCGCTTGCCACGCGGCACGGGCTGCCGCTCGCGGTCGTGCTGGCGGCCAGCGGCCTCGCCCAGCTCGCCGTGTTGCGCCAGGGCACCGGCGCGCTGATTGAGCCGGACAGCATCGGCTATCTGACGGTCGCCCGGCAGGTGGCGGCAGGGCAGCTTACCGACCCGCGCCGCACGCCGGGGTATCCCGCCTTCCTCGACGTGATACAGGCGCTTGGCACACTCGTCCACCACGCCTCGCTGCGCAGCGTCGTGCTAGTCCAGGCCGCGCTGATGGTGGGCGCGGCGGTCACGCTCTACGCGCTGGTATATCTGCTAAGTCGCAATCGGCTCGCCGCCGCGGCCGTGGCCGCGCTCGCCGGCCTCAATCTCTATATCGCCGATTGGGAGCGCATCATTCGCGTCGAGGCTATTTCCTATGTGGTGGCAGTGGCTTTGCTGCTCGCATTCGCCTGGTTCGTGCTCGCCGAGCGGCGCGCGGCGCTGGTCACTGTGGTCGTGCTCAGCGTGCTCGCCATCCTGATCCGTCCCAACGACGTCTACTTCCCCCTGGTCATGCTCGGGCTGGTGGCGCTGCGGCGCTTTCGCCTCGGCACGCTGCGCGCGCGCTGGAAAGACCTGGCGCTGGGGCTGGTCGCCGTCTACGCCGTGGTGGGAGTCTACATCGTCGCAAACGGGATGACGACAGGCTACGCGGGCCTGACCGACGTGACCAATATGAACGCCTTTGGCAAGGTGCTCGAATACCACATGCAGAACGAGACCGACGACCCACGCTACGCCCGCGTGCGCGCCGACGCGAATGCCTACGTCGTCTCGGCCGAGAGCGAGCACACGCGCGCCTTCCCCGAGCCGTTTCATCTCGTGGAGCAGGGGCCGATGACCTACGTGGACGGCCACTACGCGCTGCTCGGCGCCTATGCGCGATCGATCATCAGCCATCATCCCGTCGAGTTCGCGCTGAAGACCGCGCCCGACGTCGTGGCGGCGTGGGCGGCTTCGCCGACGCTGTATTACGCGCCGTTCACGCGGTCGAGCTGGTGGACCTCGGCGCTGCTCGGCATCTCACAGCTCATCAACCTCGCGCTCTGGCTGCTGCCGTTGCTGCTGGTCGTCTTCGGCATCGGCGCGTGGCGGCATCCCGAGCATCCGCTGACTTTCGTGATGTTCACGCTGCTGCTGCTGGCCTGCGCCAACGTCCTGCTGATCGCCGTGGGCAGCTACAACGAGTTCTACCGCCTGCGCGCGCCGATGGACTTCGTGCCGATCATGGGCACCGCACTGGTGGCGATTGAGCTGGGCGTGCGGGCGATGGGCAGGCGGCTCAATCTCGTGCCGCTCGTCTCGGTTCCCCGGCGGGGCACCCGCCGCGACGGGCTTGCATCCGGCGAGACCAGCGAGTCTCACGTGAGCAGCGAGAGCAGGGAGACCTCCGCGTGATAGATTCGGCACCCAAGACCAGCACCTCCCAGCGGCACATATCGCGGCGCGCGTTCCTCGGCGGCGCCGTCGTGGCGGGCGGTGGCGCGGTGGCCGCGGCCGGCCTGGCGACGACCTCGCTCGGCCACCGCGTGCTACATCACTTCTTCGGTCCGGGGTACGTGGCGCCCCCGTCGCGCGCAACGCTAACCCCACGACCCACAGCGCAAACCTGGCCGTGGACCCTCGACCCCAAGAATCCGCTGCTCGACGTGCTCCCCGGCTCGCCATGGGAGTCGAGCGCGGTCTTCGATCCGTGTGTGGCGCGGCGCGCGGATGGCTCGCTGTGGATGTGGTACTCCACGCGCGGCGCGCGGCCCTCCAGCATCGCGCTGGCGACGGATATGAGCGGCACGGGCAGCAGCTTCGCGCGCTACGACCACAATCCCGTGCTGACGCCCGATCCGCCAGAAAGCGCGCCGGCCACCGCGATCACGCGGCCCTCAGTGGTGGCGCTGCCCGACGGCACCTGGCGCATGTGGTACTCGACCAACAGCCCAGCCGGTCCCGCCGGCACCGCGTGGATCGGCACCGCGACCTCGGCCGATGGCATCCACTGGCAGAAGCATGGCGTGCCGGTGCTGACGCCCCAGCCCGGCTGGGAGCAGCCCGCCCTCCAGTGCCCCAATGTGTTCTACGACGCCGAGGCCGACCGCTTCATGATGTGGTACTGCGGCGGCCAGCTCTACGAGCCGGATGCCGTTGGCTTCGCCACCTCACCCGATGGGATCACCTGGACGCGCCACCCCGCCAACCCGATCTTCAAGCCGACGACCGGGTGGGAGGGCTACAAGGTGGGATCGTTTCAGGTGCATCGCGTGGGCGCCGAATATTACGCCTTCTACAACGCCTTCCAGAACGATCCCTTCGTCTCGCAGGTGGGTATGGCGCGCTCGGCCGACGGCGTCACCGCGTGGGAGCACCACCCAGCCAATCCGCTGCTGATCCCCGGCCCGCCTGGCTCGTGGGACGCGGCGATGGTCTACAAGCCGAGCGCGCTGTGGGACGAGCGCAAGCAGCGCTGGGACGTGTGGTTCAACGCCTCACAGGTCCTCAACTCGTTCGAGCGCATCGGCCACGCCTGGAGCGACCGCCTGTGGTAGCGAGGCGGCGCCCCTCTATGCCGGCGCGGACTCCTCACGCTCCATGCGCTCCGGCGCGCTCATGCCCAGCAGCGTGAGCGTGCGGGCCAACCCGATCTGGGCCGCGCGCAGCAGCTTGAGCCGCGCCCCACGCACCTCCGGCGTGACCTCAGCCCCGGCCTTGAGGATCGGGCAGTGGTCGTAGAACTGGTGGAAGGCGTCCGCCAGGTCCATGCCGTAGCGTGTCATGATGTGCGGCTCGTAGCTCAGGGCGGCGCGCTCCACCACCTCCTCCAGCCGCAGCAGTTGGCGCAGCAGACCCAGCTCGCGATCAAGCTGCTCCGGCGCGTCGTGCAGCAGTGCCGCCATCTGCGCGCCCTCCCACTGCGGCTCGAAAATGCCCTGCTCGGCCGCCTTGCGGAAGACGCCCGCCGCGCGGGCGTGGGCGTACTGCACCGAGAGGCCGGGGTTCTCGTCCGACTGCTTGCGGGCCAGATCCAGGTCGAAATCCAGGTGCGTGTCGCTGGAGCGCATGAGATAGAAGAAGCGCGTAATGTCGGAGCCGACCTCGTCATACAGCTCGTCGAGCGTGATGTAGTTGCCCTTGCGCTTGCCCATCCGCTCGCCCTTGACGGTGACGTTTTGGTAGATCAAGATGTGCAAGTCTTCGGGCGCATGGCCCAGCATCTGCGCGACAGCCTTGAGCCGCGGGATGTAGCCGTGGTGGTCGGGGCCGAGCACCATGATCAGCTTGTCGAAGCCGCGCAGGAACTTGTTGCGCATGTAGGCGATGTCGGAGGCGAAGTACGTCGGCTGGCCGTTGGAGCGCACGACGACACGGCCCTGCACCTCGCCCTCTTTGCTCGTCTCACGCTCGAAACGCCCGGTCATCGCCCACAGCGCGCCGTCGCGCTCCTCCAGGTAGCCCTGCTCGCGCAGAGAGGCAATGGCCTCGGCGACCTCACTGGACGTTTCGAGATCGGCCTGGTTGAAGAAGACGTCGAAGTCCACATGGAACGTCTCCATCGTCCGCTTGATGTCGTCCATGATCACGCGCGCTGCCGAGGCGCCGATGCGCGCCGCGCGCTCCGGCTCGGCCAGCGCCAACAGCTCGCGCCCGCCGGCATCGAGCATCTTTTGCGCCACGCCCTCGTAGTAGTCGCCGAAGTAACCCTCTTGCGGCTTGGCCGGCTCGGCCTCGCCCAGCGCCAGGCGCAGGTAGTACTCCATCGAGCGGCCCAGCTTCTCAATCTGCGCGCCAGCGTCGTTGAAGTAATACTCCTTGGTCACGTCGTAGCCCGCGGCGCGCATCAGCGTGCCGAGGGTGTCGCCGATGAAGGCGCCGCGCCCGTTGCCCACCGTCACCGGGCCGGTGGGGTTGGCGCTGACGAATTCGAGGTTCACCTTCTGGCCGCGACCGGTCTCGCTGGAGCCGAAAGCGTACTGCTCGGCGACGATCGTGCTGGTTTGCTCCAGCAGCCACGCGGGCTTGAGTCGCAGGTTGATGAAGCCGGGGCCGGCGACCTCGACACGCTCCACCAGCGCGTAGGCCGGCACGACATCCACCGTCTCGCGGATGCGCGCGGCGATCTGCTCGGCGGCGGCGCGCGGATTGAGCTTGACGCCGGACGCTTTGGCGGCGGAGGCGAGCTTCATAGCGACGTTGGTGGCGTAGTCGCCGTGGGTGGCGATCTGCGGCCGCTCGATGTCGAAGGCCGGCAGCTCTACGTCGGGTAGCGCCTCCTGCTCGCGCAGCGCGGCGACCGAGCGGGCGACAATATCGAGGATCAGATCGCGGATCATGATGGCGGAACTCCTGTGATCACGTGCAAGCCGGCAGCGAGGACGGCCGCACGGCGATAGCGACGATACCTGTGCGGACACACAGCGCCGAGGCGGCTGTGGCGCGGATGATTCCTCGTCGCGTGCCGCCTCGGCGGACCATCAAGCGCAGTGCATGCTCCATATCGCGACGAGCTATGTACGGGCGTTGCGACGGCGCTCGTTCTCATATATCTCCAGCTTGAGAACATACTCCAGCGCCGGCAGCTCGTCAAACGAGGCGTCGGTGGCGACGATCACTTCCTTGTCGGTGCGCGTGTCGAGAAACGCCAGCGTGGGCGTCTGCGCCCGCAGCCGGCGCTGGTTGGCACCGCCAATGGTGCGTGTCACGCGGTCGAGATCGCGCGACTGGAAGACATCGTGGCTCTCGCGGCCGCCGGCGGCCTCTTCGTAGGCCTGCATCTCCGGCGATTTGACGCCGCGCAGGGTGATGTAGGCCACGCTCTCCATCGGGACATGGATGATCTTGCGCGGCTCCTCTTTGACGTAGTCCTCCGGCGTCATTACCAGCAGATAGCGGCGGGCGTTCGCCATGCGCCACAGGTCGTAGATCGTGATGCCGAGACTGCCAAACGCAGCCGTGCCCACCAGGGCAATCAGCACGATGGAGAAGATCGCGGCGCCGGTGCCGCCATGCTGGAAGTTGTAGGGCACGGTCGAGCTGACGACCAGCGCGAAGATCGCCAGCAGCAGAACCCCCGCGATGGCCCACTTGATCGCCGAGCGCAGCACGAAGTCCTTGCGCAGCGGCCAGGCGTGCCAGTGGTCGGGCATCACCCCGGAGCGGGCCGTCGAGAGCACCATCTGGGCTTCCATTCGCCGCCCCTCCTTATGGACCAATCGGCAACTTCCAACGCATCCCAACCCGCGTGGGCGGGTTTCGCGGCTGCGGGGCCGCTCCAGGCGCGGTTGCAACCGCCGGGCATGTGCCTCCGCCACCCTAGTCGCCCGGCATTATAGCACAAGTGGCGAGCTAGAACGCAGGTTCCTTGGGGGCATAGATGTGGTACAATTCAAGGGCGTCATGCCGCGCATTTTCCGGCTTTCGGCGCTCCGTCGTCGGCGCAGTAAGGAGCCATTGTGGTGGAGGATGCTCAGCGTCCGCGCAGAGTCACCGCGCGCCTGCTCGAATGGCTGGCGGAGCAAGACGGCTCGCGGGCGATGACAGGACTCGCGATGGCACCGGCGACGCCGATCGAGCGGCTGGCCGAGCGGCTGGGGCTGGATGTGGCGACGTTCCATCCCAGCGGCCCGCGTGCGGCGACGCTCGGATGGCTAGAGCCGGACGAGAACCTGATCTACCTGCGTGCGGACCTCTCGGAGACTGCGCGGCGCTTCACGCTGGCGCACGAGATCGGCCACGCCCTGCTACACCGCCCCGGCGGCCTCGCCCGATTGATCGCTACCGGCACGCTAGAGCCGCCGGAGGTAGGCAGCTCCGCCGACCTCGCGGCCTGCGACGCCGCCGACTTCGATGCTCCGCCGGAGTTGTTCGCGGGCGGCGACGAGACGCTCTCGCCCAGTCAGGCGTATAGCGCCCGCGCCCGCCGCGAGAGCGAGGCCAACGCCTTCGCCTCGTGTCTGCTGCTGCCTGAAGACCGGCTGCTCTCCGCCTACCTGCGTACCCGTGGGACGGGTCTGACCCACCTGCGGCGCCTCGCCGGCGACTTCGGCGTGTCGGAGGAGGTGCTGCTGCGCCGGCTCGTCGGGCTCCTGGCGCCCGTTCCCATTCCCGCGCCTGGGCCTGAGCAAGAGGCACCGGACGCGGCGGACACGCGCGACGAGACGCGCGCCGACGCCTCGGCCTCGCTCGACGCCTCGCAGCGCGCCGCGGCCCAGACGCCCGCGCCCGCACTGGTGGTCGCCGGCCCCGGCACGGGCAAGACCAGCACGCTCGTCGCGCGCGTGGCGAACCTCGTGCGCGAGCAGGGCGTCGGGGCTTCCCACATCCTGGCGCTGACCTTCTCGAACAAGGCGGCGCGCGAGATGCGCGAGCGGCTGGAGCGCCTGCTGCTGGCGCCGGCCGCCGAGCTGGATACGGGACTGCCGGCGCAAGAGATGCCCACCGTCTCGACGATCCACGCCTTCTGCGGCGACCTGTTGCGCCGCTACGCCCCGCTGGTGGGCCTGCGCCCCGACTTCCGCCTGATCACCGAGACCGACGGCTACCTGTTGCTGCGCGCGCTCGCGCCCAGCCTGGCGCTCGACTACTACCAGCCGCTCGCCGCTCCGGCGCTGCACTTCCCCGCGCTGCTGCGCGCCATCTCGCGCGCCAAAGACGAGTTGGCCGGCCCGCGCGAGTATGCCGCGGCTGCCACGGAACTGCGTGCCGAGGCCGAGACGCCGGAGCAGACCGAGGCTGCCGAGCGCGCCGAGGAGGTGGCGCGTGTCTACGCGGCGTATCAGGCGGCACTCGACGCTCGCGGCGACGCCGACTTTGGCGACGTGGTGCGGCTGGCGGTGCGGCTGCTGCGCGAGCATCCCGACGTGCTGGCCGAGGTGCAGGCCGAGCACGAGCATGTGCTGGTGGACGAGTTCCAGGACATCAACCGCGCGATGGGCGTGCTGCTGCGCACGCTCACCGCCGGGCGCGAAAGCCTCTGGGCGGTCGGCGACGCCAATCAGGCGATCTACCGCTTCCGCGGCGCCTCGCCGGCCAACCTCGCGCTGTTTGGCAGCGAGTATCCCGGCGCGCACCTGCATACGCTGCGTCGCAACTATCGCTCGGTACCTGCTGTGCTGGAGGCGTCGCACGGCTTCGCGCGCTATGCCCTGCATGCCGGCGACGAGGCGGCGCTGGAGGCGGCACGGGTAGATTGTGGTGGCGCGGGCGATGGGGAGAGCAACGGCGTTGGAGCCCGGCGACAGGCGATCACGCTCGCGGTGGCTCCCGACGAGGCGCAGGAGCTGGCCGGGCTGGCGCGCGCGATCCACGAGCGCGAGCAGGCGGGGCATCCGCTGACGGACCAGGTGGTGCTGTGCCGCACGCGGCGCCAGTGCCAGCGTGTCGCTGCCGCCTTGGCCGATGCCGGCATCCGCACGCAGCTCGCCACGCCGCTGCTCGACGAGCCGGACGTGAAGGACCTGCTCGCCGTGCTGACGCTGGCCGCCGACCGCTCCGGCATGGGGCTGCTGCGCGCCGGCAACATCACCGACCACGCCTACTCACCCGCCGAGGCCCAGATCGTGCTGCGGGTCGCGCGCGAGCGCCACACCACGCCGCTGGCCCTGCTCGCCGGGGACCTCGCCGGCGTGCCGGACCTGAGCGTGCGCTCGCGCCGTGCGCTGAAGCGCCTCGCGGCGACCGTCGCGCGGATGCGCCAGGCGCCGGATACCGTCACCGGGCTGGCGCGCTACCTCTTCGGCCAGACGGGCATTGGCCGCCGCCTGCTCGCGGGATTGGCCGCGGGTGACGCACGGGCCGCGGCGAAGGCCGGTCACGCCGCGCAGGTCTTGGCGCTGGCACAAGGCTACGAGGATCAGCGCCGCGCGACGCTCACCGCCGAGCCAGCGGCCATCCACGGTGCCGCCTGGGCCGGCTTGCTGGACTACGTGCGGGTGGTCAGCGTCACGCGCGGCGAGGGGGCAGGCGCGCAGGAAGCGCCGGGACCGGCCGAGGGCGTGCGGGTGATGACGGTGCATGCCAGCAAGGGCCTCGAATTCCCGGTCGTCTACCTGCCGGGCCTGGCGGATCGGCGCTTCCCGCTGCAGCGCCGCGCACAGCCCGCCCCGCTGCCGCCAGGTCTTGCCGAGGGCATGCCGGCCGAGGAGGACACCCATCTCGCCGAGGAGGCCTGCCTCTTCTTCGTCGCCCTCACGCGCGCCCGCGACGAGCTGGTGCTGAGCGCCGCCGACCGCTACGGCCGCACACGCTATAGTCTGTCGCCGTTTGTGCCGCCGCTGATCGCGCGCCTCGGCGCCCACCTGCGCCGCACCGCCTGGACCGCGCACCACGACGATGGCGGCGAGCTGCGCCTCGTCTCGCCAGAGCCGGTGATGCGCCGCGCGTCACCGCGCACGCGCCTGCCCGTTGCGGAGGCTCCCGCGGAGGGACCGCTGCACGCCGGCGAGATCGAGACCTATAGCCGCTGCCCGCGCCAGTACGCCTATCGCTACGTCTACGGGCTGCATCCGCGCGAGGTGGGCCTGCCGGCGCTGCGCCACGCGCTCCACGAGACGCTCACCGCCGTCCGCGAGCGTACCGCCGCCGGCTCTCCGGCCACGCTGGGCGATGCGCTGGCGCTCTTCGACGAGCACTGGCAGCGCGAGCTAGGCGCCTCCGCCGAGACCGCGACCGAAGGTGCCGCCGAGCGGGAGCAGGCGCGCGAGCTGTACGGCGACATCTATCGCCGTCACGGGCGCGCCGTGCTGGAGCGACTGCTGGCGCCATCATCGGCCACGGAGGCAGCAGCGGCGGATTCCGCTCGCGCCGAGGTGAAGGCGGGCGCTACGGGTGAGGCAGTCTCGTACGATCAGCCGGTGCTGATACACGTCGGCGTGCGCGAGATCGAGGTGACGCTCGACCGCGTGGAGGCGCCGCGGGAGGCGCTGGTCGCGGCAAACGGCAATGCTGGCGGCGAGGGCGTGGACGGAGCCGGCGCACAGGTGCGACGGCGGGCTGGGGAGACGGCGGAGCCGGTGCGCTTCGTGCGGCACCGCATGGGCCGTGGCAATGGCTCGCCCGCCGATCTGCGCACGCTGCTCTACGTGCTGGCCGCCGAGCAGCAGTCGCACGCCGCACCGCAGGTCGTCCAGCACAACCTGACCACCGGCGAGCTGGAGCCGGTGCCGCTCGACGGCCGGCGCCTGGCGCGGCTGCGCGACGACCTGGGCAACCTGCTCGCCGGCATCGAGAGCGGCAACTATCCCGCGCGGCCCGACCCCAACACCTGCCAGGGCTGCCCGTTCCTCTTGATCTGCCCGGCGTGATCCGCCACAAGCGCGACCCAGGGAGGCTTGCATGTCCGCGTCCGATCAGACCCACTCCTGTTATATCGAGCAGTTCCCGCATGCGTTGCCGCACCGCGACGTCGCCGCGTTGCGCCCCTGCGGCCACTACGCCTGTGACCCGCACACCATTACCTACTACGGCACCGGCGAGGAGAATGACGCGCGCGAGGGGGATTACTGCATGGTCTGCTACGAGCTGACCTTCCCCGGCCGCTGCCCCGACCGCGTGCTGCGCGCCGCGATCCACGAGCGAGAGGCCGAAGCGTAGGAGCACACACATATTGGTTCAAGGAGGCGCGCCATGGCGAAGCTGATCTATTCGGCGATTACGTCGCTCGACGGCTACATCGCGGACGAGAGCGGCAACTTCGACTGGGCCGCGCCGGACGAGGAGGTCCATGCCTTCGTCAACGACCTGGAGCGCCCGGTCGGCACCTACCTCTATGGGCGCCGGATGTACGACACGATGGTCTATTGGGAGGCTGTGCCCGACCTCGCCGGCGAGCCGCCCGTCGTGCAGGACTTCGCGGCGATCTGGCAGGCGGCCGGCAAGATCGTGTACTCCAAGACGCTGGCGACCGTCTCCAGCGCCAGGACGCGCATCGAGCGTGACTTCAACCCCCAAGCAGTCCGGCAGATGAAAGCCGCCGCGGAGCGTGATATCTCCGTGGGCGGTCCCGATCTCGCCGCTCAGGCGCTCAGGGCCGGGCTGGTGGACGAGCTTCAGTTGTTCGTCGCGCCCGTCGTGGTGGGAGGCGGCACGGCCGCGCTCCCCGACCACCTTCGCTTGCACCTCGAGCTACTGGACGAGCGCCGGTTCGGCAAAGGGATGGTGTATCTCCGGTATGGCGTCGGGATGTGAAGATGCGAGGTGACGTACTGCCCCGCCTCCAGCTTGTCACCATGTCACCGTGCACGGCTCACCCGCCGCCCCTTGAGGTCTGAGCGCTTCTGGATCGGGATCGGGCCTTCTCCCGCAGCGCCGCCTCGTAGGCATCGAGCGCCTGCTTGAATTGACGCTGCTTGACCCGCGGAATGACCTCGACGAACAGGGCCACAACGACCCCCGTCCACAGCGCCCACCCCAGCGCATAGAGCAGGTCGGCCACCAGTTTCCAAGGCTCCGCCGTCGCCGACGCTTTGAGCGCGTAGCCCCCGACATACGCGGCGAGGCCCAGCACGAAGCCGATCCCCAGGCTCTGCAGCACCAGGCGCTGCCCGGACACGGACTGCCGCATCTGCGTCAGGTGCTCCCCCATCCAGGCCAGCTCCTCGTCACCGTAGCGGTGGGGAGCGGGAGCGCCCTCCTCTCCGCCTTCTGTTGTCATGGTCTCTCTGGTCATGATCGTTGACCCTCCTCATCCCTCCGCATCGGCAGTGCAGCATCGTGGCGTCACGCAATTGCGTGTCTTGTCGCCGCACCACCGACACGCATCCCGGCTCCAGCAAGCATACCACTGGGCGCAGGCTTAGCTGGACGTCGAGGAGCGCCGTGGTCGCTGGCCGCAGCGATCATAGGCGGCCAGCGTCCTGACGGGTTCTCAGGCAATTTTGCGGCGGTAGGCCACCATGGCGAACGCATAGGCGATGAGGAGGATGCCGACGCACCAGGCGAGGGCGACCCAGATGTCGCCTCCGACTGGCTGCTGCGCGAACAAGGCTCTGATCGTGTTGACGATCGCGGTGACCGGCTGGTGTTCCGCGAAGGCACGCACGGGACCCGGCATCGAGGCCGTGGGCACGAAGGCCGAGCTGATGAACGGCAGGAAGATGAGCGGGTAGGAGAACGCGCTTGCGCCGTCTATGGACTTCGCGGTGAGACCGGGGATGACGGCAAGCCACGTCAGCGCCAGGGTGAACAGGACGAGGATGCCGGCCACGGCGAGCCAAGCCAGCACTCCCGCCGAGGAGCGGAAGCCCATGAGAAGGGCGACGAGCACAACGACCACGACCGAGATCAGATTGGCGACCAGCGAGGTCAGCACGTGCCCCCACAGCACGGACGACCGTGCGATCGGCATCGAGTGGAATCGCTCGAAGATGCCGCTCTTCATGTCCAGGAAGAGCCGGTATGCGGTGTAGGAGATGCCCGAAGCAATCGTGATGAGCAGAATGCCGGGCAGCAGGTAGTTCACATAGTTGCCGGTGCCCGCTTGGATGGCACCGCCGAACACGTAGACGAACAGCAGCATGAAGGCGATCGGCATGATCGTGGTCGTGATGATGGTGTCCGGGCTGCGCGTGATGTGTCGCAGGGAACGACCGAGCATCACGCTCGTGTCGCTGAAGAGATGGGTGTTCATCGTTGCTCCTACTTGGCGCTCGTGGCACTCGTGGCGCTCGTGGCGCTCGTGGCGCTGCCGACGATCGCCAGGAAGATCTCCTCCAGGGTGGGCTGCCGTTCCACGTATTCGACTTTCGCCGGCGGGAGCAGCTTCCTCAGATCCTCCAATGTGCCGGACACGATGATCGTGCCTTCGTGCAGGATCGCGATCCGGTCGGCGAGCTTCTCGGCCTCGTCGAGGTACTGGGTCGTCAGGAATACGGTGGTGCCACTGTTAGCGAGGTTCTGGATCACCTGCCACACCTCAATGCGGCCCTCCGGGTCGAGGCCGGTGGTCGGCTCGTCGAGGAAGATGATCCGCGAGTTGCCGATGAGGCTCATGGCGATGTCGAGGCGACGGCGCATGCCGCCTGAGTAGGTTGCTACCCGACGCCCGGCCGCGTCGGCGAGGTCGAATCGTGCGAGCAGATCGTCTGCCACCTTGCCCGCGCTCTTCACATGCCGGAGTTTGGCGATCATGATCAGGTTTTCCCGGCCGGTGAGCATCTCGTCCACCGCTGCGAATTGACCGGTCAGGCTGATCGACTCCCGCACCCGTGCCGGCTGCGACAGGACGTCGAATCCGTTGACGCGCGCCGTGCCGTCATCCGGCTTGAGCAGGGTGGTGAGGATTCTCACGATCGTGGTCTTGCCCGCGCCGTTGGAGCCGAGCAGCGCGAAGATGCTTCCGGGCGCCACGTCGAGGTCTACACCCTTGAGCACCACCTGCTTGCCAAACGATTTGCGCAAGCCGCGCATTTCGATCATCATCGAGGCACCTCCAGGTGCTACAATAGACTTCGTTGAGTCGCCAAGTGAATCTCCGGAACATTCACTTAGCGGATAAGACAATGGTATAATAACTTAGTGAGTAAGACATTGTCAAGAGGGTCAAAGAATGTCTAACAGTTCTGAGGAAAGGCGCGCGGCACTGCTTGCGGAGCTTGCAGGGGAGCTGCAGCAGCTCAATGGACTTAGCGCGTCCTTTTTCCGGGCGGCGGCGGCGCGGATCGGCGTGACCGTCACCGACATGCAAGTCATTGAGAGTCTGGCTAGCACCGGCCCCATGTCCGCCGGGCAGCTCGCCGATCTCACGGGGCTAACGACTGGGGCGATCACCGGGATGCTCAACCGGCTGGAGGAGGCCGGGCTGGTACGCCGGGAGCGCGACCCCGAGGACGGCCGGCGAGTCATCGTCCGCCTCAGCGAGGACAAAGACCGTATGCGCGGCATCGGCCCCGTCCTCGATTCGATCGGCAAGGTCTGGGAGGAGCAGACCGCGCACTACGACAACGAGCAGATCGCCTTCCTGGTGGACTTTCTCAAACGCGGCAACGCCGTGGCCAGGCAGGAGCTTGACTGGCTGCGCGAGGGTCCACAGAGCGAAGAGGGAGTCTACTCCGTGCCGCTGGGCGACGTGGCGAGTGGTCAGCTCGTCGCCTCTGGCGCGTTTCAACTGACCGTGAGGGCCGGCGATGACATGGCCGATCTCTACCAGGCACGCTTCGAGGGGCCGGTGCCAGAGGTGAAGGTCAAGGATGGGGTGGTCACCGTCCGCTACCCGCGCCGGCTGTGGATACTGAATGCGGGCCGGAATTTGGCGGCGGAGGTCGCGCTCAACACGGCTATCCCGTGGCGGATCACGATCGCGGGCGGAGGATCAATGGTTGTCGCCGAGCTAGGCGATCTGAATCTCGCCGCGCTGGAGATCAAAGGTGGGGGGAGCATGAGCCGCGTGGAGCTTCCTATGCCCTCGGGCGTCGTGCCCGTGCGGATCAGCGGGGGCGCATCGGATATTAGAGTTCGTCGCCCCGCGAGCGCCGCCGCGCGAGTTCACCTCAAAGGCTGGGTTTCCACACTCATCTTCGACGATCAAACTTTCAGCAATATGGGCAATGACGTGTGGCTGCAAAGCCCTCACTACGACGCGAGCACCCCGCACTACGATATCGAGGTGGCAAGCAGCGCCAGCATGGTCACCATCACCTCCCGGTGACCACAGTTCCCTGCCGCGCTGGGCACGCAACCACTGCGTGCTCGGCATCACCCTGTGCGCGCGCTTGGCATAGTCACATCCTGCCACCTCTCTAGATGAAGTCACCAGCAGCCTCTGGACAACCAGCTTGATTCGACGTATAAGTGGTGTGAATCGAGTGTGCCGCCGCGTGCGGTCTCCAGTGCTGGAACAGGGGAGGTGCGAACACATGTATTGTCCAAAGTGCGGCTCGCAGATGCCCGCTGACGCGAACTTTTGCATGAAGTGCGGCACGCAACTGTCAGAGGGCGCGGTGCCTTCGGCTCAGAAACACCAGCACTGGGAATATCGTGAATTCAAGAAGAGTCTTGGCGGTGCGCGCGTCAAGATCAAGTATTGGCCCATTGGCGGCTTTCCTGATGAATTGGCCGAGCCTGTCGAAATCGCCGTCAGGGGCCTTCTCAATGAGATTGCCAAAGACGGATGGGAGCCAGCGGAGCCTATCGCGGCCGCAAGTCTGTGGCACGCCAACCATCTCTCGGCCAAGAACAACGTGAACCGGCTCACCGGCTCCAATCTCGTGACGCTGAGCGAAGTGCGTCTCAACTGCCGCCGCCTGGTGTGAAGGAGATTGTCCGCGAGCCTCCGCGGACTCCGCATTCTTGGTATCTCGCCTCAGCCCGTGTACGCGATGCGATAGACCATGCCGGCCTTGTCGTCGCTGATGTAGAGCGCACCGTCCGGGCCGACGGTCACGCCTACGGGGCGTCCCGCGGCGCTGTCGCCTTGCAGCCAGCCGGTAGCGAAATCCTGTGGCGCCCCCGTGACGTTGCCGTGCGCGTCCAGCGGGAGGAAGACCACCTTGTAGCCGGTGGGCACGCTGCGGTTCCACGAGCCGTGATCGGCGACGAACAGCCCATG
>DASVAA010000229.1:0-7689 GCA_036376595.1 Ktedonobacterales bacterium
GTGTAGGCTACACCGTCATCGCCGAGCGCGATCAGGCCGTCCGCTGGCAGCCGCTCGTTGGCGACCGCGCCGGTCAGCGCGGCGTGCACGCTCTCGCCACGCGGCTCGGCAGGCGCGGGCTGGCTGGTGACAACGATGAGCGCGCCTTTTGGCTGTGAGAGGGTCACGAATGGCGTTGCGTGATTCACGCTCCAGACGATCTCTCCAGTGCGGGTATCTAGCGCATTCAACCGGTGCTCGTCTCCCTCAGGGTAGACGTAGGCCCGCCCATCAGACGCGCCGAAGAGCCGCCGCGTGAGTCCGTGCGGTGGACCCACATTGAAGTTCCAGCGCACAGCGCCGCTCTGCGCGTCCAGCCCGTACACGAAGCGCCGCCCGAACTCAGGGGTTGGCCCATCAGTGACCAAGATCTCGCCGTCCAATGCGAAGCCTACCCGATCAGTGGCCGCGAAACCCTCACGCTGCCATGCGACGCTGCCATCCGCGATACGTAGCGCTAGCAGGCGCGACCAATGGCCCATCGTCATTCCGCCAAGCCGGCTCAGGGCGTCAGCCTGCACTGGCTCATCGCCATCGAGCGTTTTGCGTGTGGGCAGCTTCGCCACGGAGAGGGAGTAAACGAGCTGCTCGCTCTGCGCCACCGTCGGCACACGCCCTTCGGTTACGCGCCGCCAGCGCAGGCCGCCCGTTGCCGCATCAAGCAGCCAGAGCGTGCCGTAGCGCGAGGCCACAATCACCGTGGGCGACTTCGCCTGGGCAGTCGCCGACTCACCAGCGGCAGCGGATTCCGGTGCGCTCAAGCGTGCACCCTCCATATGACGACGGCCATACCCGCGCGAGGGTCCATCGGATGCCGAATCCCCGGCGCCAGCGCATCCCCTCGGCCTCTATCGTAGGATAACTGATGCCGGTCCACCACGGGCGAGCAGAAGCTCTCGTTGCCGCTTGATACTCCTTCACTGCGTGGTACCTTTGGCGAGCATTACCACCCGCGCCGCGGATAGCCAGCGCGCTGTGTTATGCTACCGGCGATACCCTTGCAACCGGCTTGCATTCTGGACTGGAACGTGCGTACCACATGACACCTGACGAGCAGGGCATCGGACAAGAGATCGACGACCTCTCGCGTGCCGCCGAGACGCTGATCGCCGGCCCGCCGGAGTTCCTGCGCGCCTTCACCGGTGACGACGCTGGTGCACGCCGGCAGCGGCGCGCCATCGTCATCGCGTCGCTGCGCGAGCAGGAGGCGCAGGGGCGTGTCGGCGTCTCAGTGGACGAGCTGGCCGCGGACCTGGAGGCGGTGCTGCGCCGGAGGGGCGTCGCCGCGCCCGAGCGCGCGCTCGATCTACGCGCTGAGGTCGTCGAGATTTTGCGCCAGCTCGAAGGCTGGAACGCGGTGGATGGCGGCCTCGCCCCCGAGCGCGCCGAGCGCGACGGATTGCGCCGGAGGGTCGAGCGCGATTATGCCCTCGCGCGGTCGCTGCGCGTCTTCCTGCCGCGCTGGGATGAGGTGCAACGGTTGCTGCGCCGCCGCTACATTAGCTTGAGCGCCAATTACTTCGCCCAGGCCATCGCCGCGCTGGATACCCTGCTCGAAGAACTGCACTACGAGGACACCGATCCCCTACGCTGCCATACTGCCTGGCAGTCGCTGCACCAGGCGCTGCACGGTATCAACACCGAGACGCGCGACTTCGCCCGTGAGCTGCGCTCACTGCGGGTGGACGGGAACCATCCCGAGGTGCTGGCCGATATCGCCGACCGGCTGGGCATCCTGCATGAGAAGTTCTTCCGTGTGGCGGCGGAGGGCGCGGCGAAGGTGCGCGACCGACTGGAGCTGCTGCGCGACGAACGCCACGACGGCGAGAATGTGCGCCGCCTGCAAGATGCGTTGCGCGCGCGCGAAGAGGAGTGGAGCGTCGGCATCGGCGAGACGGAGGCCGACCGGCTGGAGCGGCTGGACGAGGTGGCCCGCGATGTCATTAAAGAACTGAACCTCTTTGACCGCTTCATGGCCGATAGCGGGCCCGGCTCCTGGCGTGAGGGCGCGAAGATCATCAGCCTGGCGCTGGTGGACCTGACCGAGCGCATCCACGCCGCCATCTCGCTGCGTCTTCAGCAGACGCAAGCCATCGCCGCGCTCCACCGCCGGGCGAGGGATTTGGCTGAGGGGATCGGTCCAGGTGCCGAAGGGGTCCCGCGCGGCGCTGGGCGTTCGCAGAACGCCCCTACAGCAACCACTGAACGCCTATCGTCTGGACCAAGCCGCGACGCGAACGAGCGGCTGCAACGCGCACGCCAATATCTGTGGAACGCTTCGGGTTCGGTGCATGCCGCGGTCTGGGTGCATCCCGTGCCGGCGAGCGACGACCAGGTGCGGCTGGAGCGCTGGCTGCTCGCGAAGGGCGGCTCGCCGCTGCCATTGGTGGAGGATGAGATCTGGCAACGCTCGATTCGCCCGCGCATGCGCCCCGCGCCGCCGCCACCGCCTCCTCCGCTGGAGTTGGCCGACGACTGGGATCCCGGCTCAGACCCGCGCATCCGCGAGCTGGAGGAGGCCCGCGCACGTCTCGTCGAGCGGCTGATCGCGGCGGGATCGGCGGCCGGGCTAGAATACCTGCATACGTTCGAGGAGCTGCGCTTGCTGGCCTCTTTCCTCTGGCTGCCACGCAATAGCGCCCCGCTGCGCCGCCTGGGCCTGCGCATCCAGCCGCCGGGCGCGGGAATGGCCGCGCGTGCGATGCTGCGTGGTCCAGGCTTCGAGGTCGAGCTCGACAACTACCGCTTCACCTCGACGACGGACACGGCACGACCAGCCGCGCGGAAATCTGAATCGGCACGTGATGCTGTAGGGGCGAGACTTGGCACGCCCGTAGCCATCGATCCCATAACCCGCGAGATTCCTGTGCCGCCGCCTGCCGCGCCAACCACCCCGCGCCGGCCTAACCCTCTGTCCCCTTTCCCTCGGAAGGAAGGGGCAAGGCAGATGCCTCCAATTGCCGCACGTGCCTCTGCCTCGCAGCCGTCCAGTCGGGCGAGCACGCCGCTGAGTCAGCCGCGCACGCGTCCCCAGCCCGCCGATGCGTATGAAGAGCTGGGCGACCCCGATGCCAATCCGCTCACGACGCGACCCATGCCCGCCGTCCATGTGGACTCGCAGCCGCTCGGCCCGCGCCCGACGGTCCCCGTGCCCGCCATCTCACTCCCCCTGGCGGACCCGGCACAGCCAGCGGCAACCAACGGCGAGCAACACCGCACCAGCGGCATGGCCTCAGCATGGGCAGAGCCGCAGCCGCGCGAGACGGAGCGCAGCCCCTCGACTTCGGGTCGCCGCTTCTGGCCGTTTGGTCGCAAGGGCAACCAGGCTGAGGCGGGACGGCGCGACGGGGGATAACACGAATTCGCCCGGTGATGTTGCAGAATCGGCGGCCACGCGCGGGCGAGGCAGGCCTCGCCCCTACGGCGGATCCTCCAACGACCACCCGTGACATGGAATATGACCTCGCTACGATACGGTGAGATCGCGCGACGAGCGCACGTAGTCTAAGCAAGGAGACTGGACGCGCCGCGAAGGGACGATGCCACGCCATGCCGCTGCGACCCATAGCCGTCGCGTTCGCGCTGGTCTTCCTCGCCCTCGCGCTCCTGATGGCATATCTCGCCGTTCCGCGTCTGCGCCGCCGCCGGTGGGGCTATCTTGCCCTGGTCGCGCTCTCCATCGTCTTCCTCGTCGTCGCATCGCTGCCCATTCCCTATATCTTCGGCATCGGCGCTCCTCATCCGGTGTTCAACGCGCCGGCGCCCGTACCCAGCGGGATCGTCGCCTACTATGTCGTCAATCAGGCGCCGCTCAGCGCTCAGCAAGGGCAGTTAGTCGCCACCCAGGCTAGCACCGGCAAGCTCCTCTGGCAGCGGGCCCTGCCCAGCCCGCAGCCGCTCGTTAGCTCGGATGCGACCAGCGTGTACGCCGCGGCACGCCAAGCCGATTCGTCGGATATCCTCGCGCTCGACGGCGCGACGGGCGCGGTCCTCTGGCAGCGCACGCTCACTGGCGCGACTGTCTCCACGGCGCCGCTGCTGCAAGGCGGCATGCTTGTGCTCAGTGTGTACGCCAACGGCGCCGCGAACCCACAGCAGATTCTGGCCCTGCGCCCCACCGACGGCCAGCAGCTGTGGAGCGTCCGTGTGGGTCCCGACGACACCTTCGCCGCCAATACGCTGCAACTGCTCACCAGCCCCGACCCCACTGTCGTCTACGACATGCCGAACGCATCGGCTCTCGAGGCCCGCGCCGTCACCGACGGCAGACTCCTGTGGGCGACTACCGGGGTCTCTGGGCAAGTCGTCGCCGGCGCCGACGCGATCTACGAGCTGGCGCAGTATGGCTCGGTGACCGCCTATTCGGTCGGCGCGCTCGCCGCCCAGAATCGCACGCCGCTGTGGCAGTTCGGCGATCACCAGTTCTTCCATGCCGGCGCGATCGTCGGTGATACGCTCTACGTCACCGCGCAGCACGGCGACACGCCTTCGGACAACGCCGCCAGCCTTGCCCATCCCGAGACGGTGTATGCCCTTGACGCCCACACCGGCTCGCTGCGCTGGAAATTCGCCACTCACTCCGCCGACCTGGGCTCTCTCGCTGCTGGTCCGGCGGGTGTCTTCATCCGGGCCGACGACGGCATCCACGCTTTACGAACCAATGACGGTACCGTCCTGTGGCACGATTCCTCGCGCACCAACTGGCTCTTCGCGCGGACCCCACTCTTTGTCGGCCCGGTCATCGACTTTTTCGCCCAAGAGATTCTGCCGCCCGAGCGGCTGACGATTCTGCAGGGACACGACGAGCAGGCGTATCTCTACGCGGTCAACACGTCCACCGGAGACCTCTATTGGGGCCAGCCAGTGGGACCGGTGATTACGATCCCCGCATTTCACCTCACGTACTGAAAAGAGTTGGCGACGCCTTTCCCCACCTTGCCCCTCAGTCTTGGTACTCCTGGGCGTCCGCGCGGAGATTACGTCCCGCCTGTGATAGTCTCTCAGTACTACCAGGCGTGCTGCAATTATCGTCAAGTATCGCCCCGAGAGTCGCATCGAGCCGGGCAGAATCGCCCAGAGACTCAAGGCCGAGGTCGCCAGATGCCAACATACACCGGACAACGCGAGCAAGAGCTAGCGCGTCGTGTGCGCCGCATGCTGATCGAACAGAGCGCAGTGCACCAGGACGAGCACGCCGACGAGTTCGTTTGGCTCACCAAGAACTTCGCTGGCGAGCAGCGCTTCTTTGAGGAGGAGCTTGGCGCGCGGCTGGAGCTGCGCCAGGGACGCTGGGCGCGCGGCTACTGGCCGAACGCACCAAAGTCGCGCGAGCTGTGCATCGCCGACGTCTTCGAGCTGACCGCGCGCAAACAGACAGCCTACGCCTGCCTCATTCGCGCGTATCGTAGTGTGCGCCTCTTGGAGGCCGGCGACTCCGCCAGTGTCTTCCGCTTCGCCGAGCTGTTTCGCTATGTCGCCGAGGAGGGTGAGCGACTCTCGCCGTGGCTGGGCTTCGACGAGGCCGCAATGAACGAGGCGCTCGCGACCCGTGGGGATGACGCGGACGCCGACGACGATGAACTGCTCGAAGCCGCGGTATCCGATCCCAAGGCGCGCAAGAAGGGCAGCGCAACGAACGCTGCATCCGTAGGGGCGTCCGGCGGACGCCCGGCAACCGCCATCGCGACCGCACGCAAGGGCAAGACAGCAGCTGCGCCCCAGCGCACCAGCGCGGCAATGCGCGTGCGCCTCAACCAGCGCGCATTTTATCAGGCGTTCGCCGCCTTCGAGCGCCACCGGCTGATCCGCCGTATCGGCTCGGACGACCGCGCGCGCCCCGACGAGCACTTCCGCCTGGACGAGCGCGACTTCAACGGCGTCTACGAATTCACCGACCTGATCGACCGCTTCCTGCCACCTGCCGGCCTCGTGCAATACGACGAGCTGAACCCTGAGCGCTCGGAGGTAGGTGTGGAGGGCGGCGGCGCATGAACAAAGTAGTCGCGACGGCATCGTCCGCCCCGGCGTTCACGCCGCCGTACTGTGCCCCGGTCATTCATGGCCGGGAGAGCCATCGCACCGGTGCCCCGGTCATTCATGGCGGGGAGTGCCCCACCACCCAGGGAGGCTGACGCATGACCACTGCCACCCTCTCCGGCCAGTCCGCAGGTCGCACTCGCACGCTAAGTCGCGCCTGGATTCGCCGCATCCGCCTCATCAACTGGCACGGCCACGAGAACGCGACGCTCGACGTATTGGGTGATATGCTCGCCATTATCGGCGAGAACGGCTCCGGCAAGTCGCTGATCCTGGATGCCATCGACTGGGCGCTCTTCCCCGCGCCGAACAAGCAATTCAACGCCGCGGCGCGCGAGGGCGGGCGCACGAGCAAGCGCACGCTCAGCAACACCATCCTCTTCTTCGATCCGCACGGCGTCGACCGGCCTGACAAGGGCTGGCGGCGGCAGCGCACGGTGGGCTACTGCGCCTGCGAGGTGGAGCATGAGGGCCAGGGCCGCTGGGTGTATGGCTCGGCGGCGGCGGCCACACCGCACTCGTCGCACCCGTTCTACTACGCGCTGCCCGGCGGCTTCGATCAGGTCACCTTCCTGGAGCCGGCGGGCAGTGGGCAGGCGCCGCTGCAATATCAGGACTTCCGCACGCGCAATGACGCGCTGGTCAACGCCGGCGGCTTCATTTTCAACAACACACAGGCCGAGGACTATAACCGCGTCGTCGCGCGGCGGCTGCTCAATATCGAAGGCGCGGACTGGCAGCGCCGCTATGACGCGCTCTATGACGTGCTGCACCGCATGCTCGGCCTCAAGGTGGACGACAATCTGGTGGCGGACCCCAGCGGCGTCGTGCGCGAGTTCCTGCCCATCGTGGACCGCCCGCACCTGGAGCGGCTGGTGGAGGGCCTGGAGAGCATCCAGCGCATCCACCGCGACATCGACGAGTACCAGAAGCTGCGCGACATGCTGGTGGGGGTCGTAGAGGCGCGCAAGAAGTACCACGAGGCCGTCCTGCAGCACGCCGCCTTCGCCTGGCTGCGCGCCTCCTGGGGGCACGATGACGCCATGGCGGGGCTGGCCGAAGCGGATGAGGCGCTACGCGACGGGGAGTCGGCGGCACGCGCGGCAGAGGCCGACGAGGAGGCCGCCTACGCCGAGGAGAGCGCTGCGCGACGCGAGCTGGAGGCGCTGCAGCAGCTGCATCAGGGCGACGTGGTGCAGGCGGTGGCCCGCGCCAACGAGCAGGTGCAATCGCTACAACACCAGCAGGATCGCGCGGCCCGCGAGCTACGCACCGCAGAGGAACGCCTGCAACGCTCCGAGGGGTCCGTCGCCGCCGCGCGCACCTCGCTGGAAGCCGAGCTGGAGAGCGCGAGAGCGCGCCTGGCCGAGCTGCGTGACCGCGCGACCGGTGGGCTTGGCGCGCTGCCCGACCACATGGGCGACGCCTGGGACGTATTGCTCGCCTCCCCCGGTGAGCAGCAACACGCCGACGCGCTGCACGCCGCCTGGGTGATCGCCGATGCGACGCTCGCCAGCTTCGATACCCACGCGCAGCGCATCAGTACGGCGGCCGGTGAGGTCGCCGCGGCGCGCCAGGCCGAGCGCGACGCACGCTCACAGCACGAGGCGGCCA
>DASVAA010000230.1:0-22940 GCA_036376595.1 Ktedonobacterales bacterium
CCCATGCGGTGATCGCGGGATTCCATGCGATCACAGACCTGCTGGCACGAGCAGCCGCCCGTAGTTGCGCTCTTGAACGTGGTCGTCGAGCTGCCACTTGTTGGCGAAGTCTAGCGCGTCGCGGAACATCTCCTCGCTGTAGGGCTCCCAGACGAAGCGCTCGCCCAGCCCGAAAGTGGTGTAGTCGTACTCGCCGGCCAGCGCGGGCGGCACGTTGTGTGCCCACAGGTGCAGGTACTTGTCGGGCTGCGCCGCCAGCGCCTCGTCCGCCTTGCGCAGCGCGCGGAAGTAGTGGTTGAGCACGTCCGGCTCGATGTCGGGCGCCACCCAGAACGTCATGCGGAACTCGCCCTGCGCCAGCTTGCGCAGCCCCTTCGATTCGGCGATCGCGATCTCGGGGTCGAGCAGGTTCGCCGCCTCGATCTCGCCGTTCAGCAGCGCCACCAGCCGTGTGCCGGGACCGCCTGTATGCGTCAGCTTGATATGCTCGCGCGGCAGCACCTGGCTCAGCGTCTCCAGCGCGGTGAAGTGGCTGCCGGCCATCATCCCGACGCCCACCGGCACGTCGTGCAGGTCAATCAGGCGCGTGACGGTCGAGCCGGGGCGGACGAAGATCGCGTAGCGCCCGACGGTGTAGAGATCGGGGACCAGTTTGCCCATTCCGGCGCCGGCGTTGCAGGCCGTGCCCCACTCGCAGGCCGAGTTCGTCACCTTCTGCTGCTGCACGAACGGTAGGTCCTGCGGGCGCTCGCCGTAGTTGTTGCCTTTGTGGCTCGAGACGGCGTGCATCACCTCCGGCAGCAGCTCGGGGGCGAGGCCCTCCTGCTGGAAGTACCCCTCGTCCATCGCGATCCATTCGTGCAGCCGCGAGAAGTGCGGCACCACGCTGATCTTCGTCGGCGTATTCATCGAGGTCACGGAGCTACCCTCCATTCGCGACTAGAACGGGCGAACACGGCTCTGTGTGCGCCCACCAACGACGACACTACGACCCATCGGTGCTACGCATGCCGGTAACGCGGCGCCTTGCGCCGTGCGCGCGAGACGCAAGGACCTGCGCCAGGCACGCCTATCTAACACCCGCAGCCGTGTGCCACGCAAGGCGCCGCGCAACTGAGCCAAGCGGTTGAAACCGCGCCTGTGGGGCCCGCGGCCACGAAACCCGCCATCGCGGGTTAGGAAGCGACTTTGCATTCACCCTCCTCACCACTAATGCAGCGCGTCAGGTATCTACACGCGGTACCAGCCTTAGCGGCACTATGGACATCGAGGCGTGTAACACTTCCCCGTAATAAGTGCAACAAGTCATTGACTTGTAATATTTCACTCACTCGACGTGGAGGGCGCGGCGGCACTGCCGCCAGAGGAGGCAGAAAGGGGAGAGTGACGACACAACGCCATCGCAACGCATTGAGGCTGGTCGAAGTGCGAGAAAGTGAGGACGCAAGTCATGGCACCATCTGACGCCGCGTGCTCCCTGCGGGCGAATCTGCGCCGCCTGTGGGCCGACCACGCGATCTGGACACGGCAGTACATCGTGGCATTCGCGGCCGATGCCCCCGACGCCGGCACCGCCGCTACGCGCCTGCTCAAGAATCAAGAACATCTCGGCAACGCCATCGTGCCGTTCTACGGCCAGGCGGCCGGCGCGGCGCTCACCGATCTGCTCAAGCAGCACATCCTGATTGCCGTAGACCTGCTGGCGGCCGCCAAAGCCGGCGACGATGCGAAGTTCCAGCAAGAAGACCACAAGTGGTCGCGCAACGCCGAAGACATCGCGGCGCTGCTGAGTGGCGCGAATCCCTACTGGCCCAAGGCCGACGTGCTCGACCTGCTCCAAACGCATCTCAACCTGACCAAGGGTGAGGCCGTCGCGCGGCTCACGGGCAAGTGGGACGACGACGTCACGGCGTTTGACGACATCTTCACCGAGATCCTGACGGTGTCGGATACGTTGGCCGACGGCATCACGCGGCAGTTCCCCGAAAAATTCGCGGAACCGGCGCTCGCTCTCGTTGCGGCTGCCGTGCCATCCGTGCCATCCGCACCGGCTCGCAGGGGACTCGCGCGCGTGTTTGGGCGAGGACGGTGATCGCCATGCTGCGTGTCGGCGCGCGGGCGCCGGATTTCCGGCACCTATGGGGCGTTGACGGCGAAGACTATTCGCTCGCGACCTTCAACCATCACCGCATTCTGATCGTGGTCTTCACCTGCAATGGCTGCCCTACGGTGAAGGCCAACGAGGATCGCCTGGTGGCCTTGCAGGAGCAGTATGGCCGCGCGGGCGTGCAGCTCGTCGCCATCAACGCCAACAATCCCTACCTTTCGCCACCCGACACCTACGACGAGATGGTGCGGCGGGCGCGCGACAAGCGCTTCAATTTCCCGTACCTCAAAGACGCCGATGGCGCCGTCGCGGTGGCGTATGGCGCGATCAGCACGCCGCACGTCTTCCTGCTCGACGCCTCGCGGCGGCTGGTCTACAAGGGCCGCATTGACGACGCGCGCGATCCGGCGCGGGCCACCTTCAGCGACCTGGAGAACGCCCTGCGCGATGTCTTTGCCGGCGAGCCGGTGCGGGTACCCGAGACACAGCCCTTCGGCTGCGCCATCGTGCGCTAGCTCGCGGCTGGCGGCGTCGAGACGTTGAGGTGTGGGATCTCTGTGTGGAGGCGGGAGGGTGGTGTGCGGCGCTCACCCGCGCGCCAAGCTCTCGCCTGCCCGGCGCCGCATGGTCGTCGCAAAGGGGGCATCCCATGGCGACACGCTTCGCTGGCGCGGATGGCGCGCCCGCGGTTGTCACCCTGTGGAGCGCAGGCACGCGCTGGGCATGGCTACTGGTCGCCGCCGCCTGGGCAGCCGCGCTGGTCTCTACGCTCACCGGCCAACGGTATCTCATAGACCACCACTATCTGCTGGAGGAGAGCGGTCTCGCCTGGCCGGTCGCCGCGGCGGTCTTCCTCGCCTGCTGGCAGGTGATGATCGCCGCGATGATGCTGCCCTCCAGCATGCCGGCGCTCGCCCTGATGCTCGCCGCCAGTCGCAGCAGCCAGCGCCGCCCGCCCCCTCGGGCAGCGTTGGTGTTCCTGGCGGGCTATGCCGCGCCGTGGACGGTGTTCGCGCTGCTGGCCTTCGCTGGCGACACCGCGATCCACCACGCGGTTGACGCCTGGCCCTGGCTCGCGGCGCACGCCTTTCTGATCGGAGCGGTCACGCTCGCTGGCGCGGGCATCTTCCAGCTCACCGCGCTCAAAGGGCGCTGCCTTGCCGCCTGCCACGACCCGCGAGCGCTGTTTGCCCAGCACTATCGTCCGCGTCTTGCTTCTGCATGGAGGATCGGCGCGCGCTACGGAGCGCTGTCGATCGGCTGCTGCTGGGGGCTGATGCTGATCATGTTCGGCATCGGCGTGGGCGGCCTGGGCTGGATGGCGGTCCTTACCGGGGCGATGCTGGTCGAGGAGGTCTTCCCACGGGGCCGGCAGACGCGCCTGGCGCTGGGCATCGCCCTGTTGCTGCTGGCGGGCCTGTGGCTGCTGCACCCGGCGTGGCTGGTGCCTTCCGGCGCGGCGTGAGAGCCGCTCAGTGACCGGGCGTCAGGCGGACGCCCCTACCGCGCTGCCACGTCGAAGCGGCAGCGCGGTGTGCCGCCGCGGTCGCAGCGCTGGCAGACCGAGACGCCGCTCACCGAGCTGATAAACGTCTCGGTCAGCAGACACGCCTCGTCGTGCCCAGGAATCACCGCCGCGAGCGGACAATCCGCGCCGCGGATCGAGTATTGGCCGTCTTCTTCGACCACGCTGGCGAGGCCGCCCAGATCATTGAGCGCCGCCGCCGCGACACGCAGCCGCGCGGGTACGTCACCCACGGGCGACGTACCTGCCTCGTTCGCAAGCCGGCGCCCCACTTCGCGCACCGCCGCTTCGAGGTCCTTGCGCGCCAGCCGCTCGCCCAGCACGCCGAGCAGGCGATGCAGCACGCGATCGTAGATCTTGGGGAAGAGCCGATCGGCCGCCGCGGTCAGCTCGTACTCCTGCGAGGGCTTGCGGCTACTGGGCGTGCGTCGGTATCCAGCTTCGCACACCAGCCCGTCGCGCTCCAGTGTCGCCAGGTGCGCGCGGATGGCGTTGTCGGTCAGGTCGAGCGCGCGGGCGAGATCGTCCACGGTCTGCGGGCCGCGCCGCAGGTGCTGCAGCAAGTGGCCCCGCGTAGTGGCGAAGAAGCGCCGATCTCCCGGCGTGCTTGGCATGGCGCAATCCCTTCGTGTGGCTGTGCTTCCCAGCGTTATCAGCTTCCTCCTGGGAGCATACGCGCTATGGAGTACATCGTCAAGAAAATCAAGGTATTCTTGAGTTTATAGGCACGCGTTCTGCGAGTCTGAGTGGGTTCATGTCCGCGGCTTCCGCCATAGGTCGAGGTGGTGGCTCAGCGTACACCGGCGAGGAATAGTGGGAATGCTGGCAGCGGCCTGAATCGACCGGCCCCGCGCTCGCGCACCCGACAATGGTCCAACGATGGTCTTGCTGTCATGGCACCAGGTGGATCTGGCAGGCGTCGTATTCGTCGGCATCGTCGCCGGCTATCTCATGGCCATGGCCGGTCTCTGGTCTGGGGCCATTCCAGGTCTTGTGGCCTTCGACATTGCCGACTTCGGGCGCCGCTATATGGTCTCTGATCGTCCGAGCGCCTGGTTATTCGGCATGGCGGCGCATCTGTTCAACAGCATCCTGCTCGTGCTGGTGTGGGCGATGGTCATCATCCCCAATCTCCCGTGGCCGCACGTCCTGCTCGGAGTGTTGTGGGGTGAGGTGCTCGCGTTTACGTTTGCGGGCGCCCTGGTCGCGCCGCTTTCGGGCCTGGGCTATATGGGCCGCAAGACTGGCAATCTACGCTTCGCGTTGACCGTGATCCTGCTGCATGCGTTCTGGGGGCTGGTCATTGGCCTGCTCTATGTTGGACGGTGAGAGGCCACTATGCCGGACTCTCTGCGCGGTTCGTTACGGCACTCCGAGATACAGGTGCCGCGCAACAATGTGCTCCTGTATGGCGGGGATTCCGTGCTCGCATGCACGCTGGACGGGCAGCTTGATGAAGATGGCTTCTATGGCTACTTCTTCCGCGATACGCGAGTCCTCTCGACCTATCGTCTCGGCATTGCCGGCCATCGCTGGCAGCTTCTCAGCCGCACTCAGTCGCGTCATGACGAAGCGCAGTGGCACTACCAGAATCCTCCCCTCCGCGGCCCGCACGGCTTGGTGTCCGACGGTATCGTACAACTGGCCCTGCGCCGCCGCCTTTCGACCGCTTTGCACGATGATCTGCACCTGCTCTCCTTTGTGCGCGAGCGGATGCCGATCCGCCTGACGCTCCAGCTCGACGGCGACTTCGCGGACATTTTTCAGGTGCATGATCAGTCCATTCCTCCACATCTGGCGGTCGAGCGCGTGCCGTCGGATGGCTGCCTGGAGCTGCGCTACCATCATCGGGGATTTCACCGTGGGCTGAGACTGACGTTTGATTCACGCGGCCCAGCACCCATCTTCGTCGGGGCGATGGTCGTCTTCGAGCTTGAGCTGGGGCCGGGAGTCGAGTGGCGCTGCTGCGTGGAGGCGGCACCGATTCTCGATGGCCGCCTGAAGTCGTTCCAGGGTGATCCCCATCAACGGCTTGCGCCCGATTCGGACATGGCGGATGACGGTGCGGATGGTGGTGCGGATGGTGGTGCGGATGACGGTGCGGGAGAGCCGATGGCGGCGCCTGGAATTGCCGTTGAGGCGCTGCCGCTGCTCACGCGTCCGGTCGCGCGCGGGCATGCAGATTTGCGCGCCCTCGCCGTCCACCAGCCATCGGACGCGCCCTATGTCGCCGCCGGTGCCCCATGGTTCTACACGCTCTTCGGCCGCGATCCGCTGATGGCCGGGTTGATGGCAGGCCTCGCGGATCCGTGGATTCTTGAGGGCGCGCTCGCGGCGCTCGCACCGCGACAGGCCCAAACGTACGACGACTTCCGTGACGCGCAGCCAGGCAAGATACTCCACGAGGCCCGTTGGGGCGAGCTGTCCTGGCAGCATGCCATCGTCGCGTCGCCGTACTACTACGGGACCGCGGATGCGCCCGCGCTCTTCTGCCTGGCGCTGTGGCAGGCCTGGCGCTGGACCGGGGAACGCCGCCTGTTGGATCGGTACATCGAGCCGGCCCGCGCCGCGCTGCGCTGGTGTGAGGAGCTTGGCGACCTCGACGGCGATGGCTTCATCGAGTACATCACCCGCAGTCCCAAGGGCTATCGCAATCAGGGCTGGAAAGACTCCGGCGAGGCGATCGTCTTTGCGGACGGCCGGCTGGCCGAGCCCCCGATTGCGCTGGTGGAGATCCAGGGCTACTGGTTTGCCGCGCGCCTGGCGATGGCGGAGATCGCCGACGAGCTGGGCGACGCCGCCGAGGCCGCGCGTCTGCGTGCCGCCGCGGAGCGCTTGCGGGCGCTCGTCGAAGAGCGCTTCTGGATGCCAGAGGCTGGCTTCTACGCCCTCGCGCTCGACCGCGACAAACGGCAGGTGGACAGCATCAGCTCGAATCCCGGCCAACTGGTGTGGGCGGGCCTGCCGCGGCCCGAGCGGGCGGCCCAGGTGGCCGAACGCCTGCTGCACCCCGACATGTTCAGCGGCTGGGGGCTGCGGACGCTTTCGTCGGCCAGTCCGGCGTACAATCCGCTGGCCTATCAGGTCGGCTCGGTGTGGCCGCACGATACGATGCTCGCCGCGGCCGGGTTGTGGCGCTATGGTCTGCGCGAGCCTGCCGGCATCTTGCTGCGGGCGACCCTGGACGCGGCCAATGCCTTCGAGCGCGAGCGCCTGCCGGAGCTTTTCTGTGGTTTTGACCGCGCCGCGGGGCTGCCGGTTCCCTACGCGCGGGCGAACAGTCCACAAGCCTGGGCCGCCGCGGCGCCGATCCTGGCAGTGCAGCTCATCCTGGGGCTCGTGCCCGATGCGCCGCGGGGGCGCTGCTGGTGCGCGCCCGATCTTCCCTCCTGGCTGCCAGCATTGGAGGTCACGGGGCTTGCGGTGGGGCAGGGCACGCTCGATATACGGGTCGTCCGGGCGGCTGGCGGGCAAACGCGGATCGAACGGCTCGATGCGCAGAACCTCCAGGTCATCCAGGGTGAGGTACCAGCGCCGTTGTGGGGCGGGCCGCCATCGCCGCTATCAGGTAGCTCGTCCACAGATGCGGAGCGTGCGGCTCCCTCTGACGAGACGCCGGCATGAGCGACGATGCGACGATGCGACGATGCGACGATGGTGTAGCCGTCTGCCGTATTTCCCGTGACTGCAAGTGCCTGCGGGACCTGAGCGGCCCCACCGCAGGGGTGTCGCGCGAGCCGCGATCGATGCGGCCAGACTGGAGGGCGGAAAATGCTGGATCCCGCGAACGCAGCGGCCCAGGTTATCGAGACAGATCGCGCCACGCGGTACGCCAGGCCGCCGCGGCGCAAGCGTGCGCCAACGCGCGGGAAAGTGCGCCTGCGTCTGGCGGGAGCGCTGATCGCGGGCGCGCTGGTGACCCTCTCCATTGGCCTGCTGGAGCGTCGCATGCTCGCCGCGCCGCACCCCATCGCATACTTCCACCTCTTCTTCAGCGATACGCTCTACATGAAGGCGTGGCTCGCCTCGGCGGCGCTCGTGCTGGCGGGCGGCCAGCTCGTCACGGCGGCGGGGATGTATGGTGTGCTTGGCATCTCGCGGCGCACGCGCTTCTATCAGATCATGCACCGCTGGTCGGGGCGCATGGCGATCACCCTGACGCTGCCGGTGGCCTTCAATTGCCTCTTCGAGCTGGGCATCGATCCGTTCGACATGCGCATCATGGTCCACGCGATCCTGGGCGCCTTCATCTACGGCATTTTCGTCGCCAAGTTCCTGCTGATCCGCATCGATCGCGCGCCCGGCTGGCTGCTGCCCATCTTCGGCAGCGCGCTCTTCGCGACGATTCTGGGCCTGTGGCTCACCTCGGCGTACTGGCTGTTCAGCCTCTACGGCTGGCATCTGTGAGGGCCGAAGGTCCGCTGACGGTTGTTGAATTTGCGAGAGCGGCCGGCGAAACTGCCACCATAAGGAGCAGGCTGCAATCGCCTCGTTGAGCCATTCGGGGCTTGCTTGGCGAGAAGAAGGGATGCTCACCCGCGTGCTAGGATTGGTTTTGAACCGTGCATAGTCAGCGAGTGGGTGGCTCCAACTCGGCATCGGAACGACTCCCGGAATCCGGCTCAAGCGCCCAGATATGCAACTGGCCCAGGCTGTCCAATTCGAATGTGATGTCGATAGGGCTACCTGCGGGAAGTCCGGGCGAGAGGCGTATTACCGCAGTGCCTATGGCCTCGCATCTGCCCACGTCCTCCACCTCGTCCACTAGCTCATCATTCTGCATAAGGCGTATCTCTACCGTTTGTTGAGCGCGCTCATAGGTGCCATAGCGCTTCGTGGCCGTTGCGGGAAGAGCATCCTGCTTCTTGAAGAGATTCCTGACTACTTCATGGCCATACCAGTCTACCACTACGACCCCAAAGCTGTGACTCGCAACGTTGGTGATCTTCTGGTGCTGAGCTTCCTTCACGTCCCGCTGAAGCAATGACTTAGCGCTTCGAGTTGGGCGAATGCCGAGCAGACCGCACAGGAGCTCCGCCGCGCTATCCGCAGACACTGGCCCGCGAGCCGACGCTTCCATCCGCTTGTATTCACGCAGAAAGAGCCAGATATCACGTTGATCGACCTCCGCCGCTACGATGGGCTGGAGCAACGTCACCGTACGGTCGCCATACAATGTGTCCGCCCATCGACACTCGCGCTCAACCTCCTTAGATGCCAGCGCCGAGGGCGTGAGAATGACGACGAAGTTGGGACGGCTCTGCAGCTCGCGTTCGATGGTATGCCAAACCTGGCCAGTACGCAGGTTGTCGTCGTCGTACCAGACATCGGCACCAGCCGCCCGCAAGCGCTCGACAAGCGCGCGGCAGTACGCGGTATCCGCGGAGCTGTGGCTGATGAAGACTCTCGGCGCTGACATGAAGACCCTCCAGCGCCGTCAGTATGCCATTGGATCATCGAACTGGCAAGTCGGAGACAGGTCAAGTCAGGCTGCACGCGCTGCGTGTGGTACTGTTAGCCGGCGAGGTGAGCTGCGCGAGGAGACGTACTCATGCCGGAAGAGACAACCCATCGAAGTCAGATCCCGCTGTTCGACGAGCTGGTGGGCGAGCGCGTGGTTGTGCGGCCCTATCGACCCGAGGACGCCGAGCAGCACTACGCCGCCGTCGAGGAGTCGCGCGCGCACATCGCGCCCTGGCTGCCGTGGGTTGGCGGCTACGCCAGCGTCGAGGATTCGCGCGACTACATCGCCCGCGTGCGCGCCCATTGGCTGCTGCGCGAAGACATGGGGCTGGGCATCTTCGACCGCGCGACGGGGCGCTACCTTGGCGGCACCGGGCTGCACCCGCGCAACTGGGACGTAGGCGTCTTCGAGATCGGCTACTGGCTGCGCGCCTCCGCCGAGGGCCATGGCTATATGAGCGAGGCGGTGCGCCTGCTGACTGACTTTGCCCTCGATATGCTCGGCGCCGAGCGTGTCTTCATCCGCTGCGACGCGCGCAACATGCGCAGCGCCAACGTCGCGCGGCGGCTGGGCTTCGTCCAGGAGGCACACTTGCGCAACGAGCTGCGCGCCCCCGACGGCAGCCTGCGCGATACGCTCGTCTTCGCGCGCATCCCCAGCGATCCACGCGACTGGAAGCCGGCTGAGCACGAGACGTAAACCCAGTCTCTGCTCACGCGATGTCCGCCGATGACGCGAGAAAGCCCTCAACGCGAGCCGCAATGGCATCCCGCACCTGGCGAAACACCGCCAACCTCTCGTCTTCCGTGCCGATGGCGGCGCTGGGATCGGGGAAGCTCCAATGCTCCTGCCGCCGCGCCCCAGGGAAGTACGGGCACGCCTCAGCCGCCTCGTCGCAGGCCGTCACAACCAGGTCCATCGGCTGCCCAGCGAACTCGCCCATCCCTTTCGCGCGGTAGCCCGCGACGGGACTGATGTCGACGCCGATCTCCGCCATCGCCTGGATCGCGAGGGGATGTACGGCGCGTGGGCGCGTGCCCGCGCTGAAGACTTGGTAGCGCATGCCGCCACGTGCCCGTAGCAGCCCTTCGGCCATTTGCGACCGCGACGAGTTGTGCGTGCAGAGGAACAGCACGCGCATGTGCTTTTCGACTGACTCGTTCCCCATCGTCAAGTGCTCCTCCTCGAGGATCTCACGCTCTGGCTCACGAAGTGTGTCATCGGGATCTAGCGTAGGCTTGCCCGAATCGCTCGCAACACGCAGCCACCGATAGAGCAGCGAGGCAGTGGCTGTGCCCAGAAATGGCGCCGTCACGTACACCCACTGACCTACCCACGTCCAGCCGACCAGTGCTGGACCCAGTGAGCGCGCGGGGTTCATGGACGCACCAGAGATCGGGCCGGCGAACAGCGCTTCCAGCCCGACCGTCGCGCCGATGGCGAGCGCCGCTGCCTGGCCCACGGCGCGGGTATCAGTCGCCACCGCCATGATGACGAACATCAAGAAGAATGTCAGCACTGCCTCCAGCCAAAACGACTGCCAGGCACCGCCTGATCCCCTAGGCAACGTCGCTCCGATGTGCGCCACGTCCCCGAGCAGCAGTCGCAGGGCGAGGGCAGCAGCGAGGGCGCCCACTAGTTGAGCCAGCCAATATCCAGCGAGATGTCGCGGCGGAAAGTGACGCGCAAGCACAAAGCCGAGCGTGACCGCCGGATTGAGGTGCGCGCCGCTCAGATGCCCCGTAGCGTACACCATCGCCGCGACGACCAACCCGAATGTCAGCCCAACACCTACTTGGGTCACCTGCCCGTCAGAAAGGTGGTCGATCATGATCGCTCCGCACCCGGCGAACACGAGTCCAAAGGTGCCCACCCCCTCGGCCACCAACGCTGGCAGCAGAGGGGCGCGATGGAGGTGGTCGTCCCGCTTGCTACGCGCCACAGCAGTCATCGCCGCAACATCCGCCCCCACCACCCCCGCACATGCGTGGCCGCCTGGATGTAGCGCTCGCGCACACGCTCTGTAATCTCATTTGCGTCGCCAGTCACCTGGTCCGAGGTCGTGCCTGTTGCTCTCGCCTCTGTCATGGTCCGCGCCCCTTTCATCGAAGATTGTCGATGAATCTGCGAAAAAAAGAGACCCTCTGTGATCACAGCAAGGTCTTCACCAGGGACATGCTCCGCCTGCCCGTCTGCGTCGCCTGGTAATACGACCACACACCGCGCTTCTCACCAGCGATCAAGCCCGCCCCGCGCAGAATGCGCAGATGGTGGCTAATCGTTGGCTGCTGTTGCGCGAACTGCGTTGTGATCTCGCAGACGCACAGAGGCACCTCCTGTGCGACGAGCAGATCGAGCATGCGCAGGCGCGTTGGGTCCGCGAGCGCCTTGAGCTGGCTAGCCAACGCATCGCCACGCGCGAGGTCAAGATCCGGCGACGCGACTGTGCCCTCGCAGCAAGCCTCTGCTGGCTCAGCCGCGTGGAGCAGAAGCGATCGGGTAGTCGTCATGCCCATGTCCAGAGTCTAGCGCGATGCATTGATGACCGTCGATGTTTGTGGCGATCTTCTGGGCCGACCTCCGGTTGGACGCTACAGAAAGTGGTGGAGAAGGCTCATCTTCGAGGCTTGCGCTGACTGGGAAGGTCGAGGATTGCCCGCGACGCGGCATGAGTTCCCGTACGCTTTCTCGGAATCAGAGGAATAGGCACGAAGAAGGGCGAGCGGCGTTCCCACCGCTCGCCCCCCGATCCCGATGGACCGTGTCGCGGCCGGTCAGTCCAGCTCGGCGACCGTCTCGCCGCGATTGGCCCACGGCAGCCGGTTGCTCACCGCGCCGACCAGCGCCGGAGCCTGCCCACGCGCGGAGCTGATGACGTCAGCGGCCTTAGGCGCCAGCGTCTGATACTGCGCGGCAGCGGTCTGAGCCACACGCCCGCCGATCTGCCGCGCCTGATCGCGCGCCTGCGCCGCCACCGGTGCCGTCTTGTCGATCATGCGCTTCGCCGCCTGGCGGCCTTCTTCGCGTGAGAGCACGACAGCCACCGCCACGCCCGCGACTCCCAGCGCCACTCCCGCCAGCAGCGCCGCCACTTGTGTTCGCTTCATAGCACCAACCCTTCCCCAACCCTTGGGCTACCGTGGGCACCGGTCGCGCGACACGGGGCCGTCCGGGACAGACTCCCGGCAACGCACCGGCTCCCACCGATCTTCACGTCTTCACGTTCGCTACGGGTATAGACTCACCGGCGGAGGTAGAGGTCACGCGCCGGCTCTCCGTGTCGCCACCGTGTAGTCACCAGGTGGCTCACCATCATACTGTACGACATAAGCCACCTAAGGTTACAAGGGATGATGGTCGTGGCGCGAGGCATTACGCGCGTTTGGGAGGCAACCGTGACGCCGTGCTCCGGGTGTGCATTGGGGTCGGGCGGCTGCTCCCAAGGTGTGCTACGATTGCTTCCGACGGGCCGAGAGGCAGGAGATGCGCATGGCAACAGACGAGCTGCCACCCCAGGGACAGGCACGCTTCCGGGTGGGTGTCTTCGCGGTCATCGAGCGCGACGGGGCGTATCTGCTGGCCCGCCGCGCCGACATCGGCTGGTGGAACCTGCCAGGCGGTGGGCTGGAGTATGGCGAGACCGTAGACGAGGGGCTGCGGCGCGAGGTGCGCGAGGAGATCGGCTGCGAGGTCGAGATCGCGCGGCTGGTGGGGGTCTATTCCAAGCCGCGCAAGCGCGAGATCGTGCTGGCATTCCTCTGCCACCTGGCGCCGGGGAGCGCCGAGCCGGGCGGCAGTGATGAGATCTCCGAGGTGGGCTGGTTCGTGTCCGGCGAGCTGCCCGAACGCCTGCTGCCCAAGCACCGCCGCCGGTTGGAAGACGCCTTTCTCGGCCAGCCCGAGGCGCTGATCCGCGCCCAAACGACCTCAACCGAAGAAGACCAGGGGCTTGCCTGAGTCCCGTACTCGCTCCGCTCCCAGTCCGCGCCGGCGGACTTTGCGGCCGAAGGCCCTCCAGGCGCGATTTCAATCGCCAGCTTGCCCGAGTGTGCCGTTTTGCCTAGCCCTCTTGTCCGCGGTTGCCTCAACCCGCGGTCAACGCCTGAGCTTGCCATAACCCCGTTGCCGCGCAGGATCGCAACCCAGAGCACGCCGGAACGCCGCCTTCAGACAGCGCCCGTACGCTAGACGCGGGGCCGGAATGCGGGATATAGTGAAGGCGACTGCCCGGCTGAGTGGTCGCTGCCGGGCGCGGCGGGAGGGCGCGACACAGATGGATGCAGCAGCCTACGAGGCGCCCCCGCCGATGATCCTGGTGGTCGAGGACGACCCGACGCTCGGCCGCCTTTTGCGCGCCACGCTCGAAGCCGAAGGCTACCAGGCGGTCGTGGCACCGAGCGGCGAAGAAGGCTTGGTATATGCTCTGCGCGAAGTGCCCGAGCTGCTCCTGCTCGACATCGGTCTGCCCGGCATAGACGGCTTCGAGGTGGTCAGCCGGCTCCGCTCGCACGCCCGGACCGCGCACATCCCCGTCGTCATGCTCAGCGCGCGTCACGACACCGCCGGCCGCGTGCTCAACTTCGACGAGACGGTCGAGGATTTCATCACCAAGCCCTACAACCACGACGAGCTGATGGCGCGCATCAGCATCCGACTGCGCCAGGTGCGCGAGAACCTGCTCAATCCCCTCACCCGGCTGCCCTCCGGCCTCGCCGTCGAGCGCGCCATCGAGAGCCAGTTGCGCCACGCCGGCCAGTGGTCGATCCTCTATCTTGACCTCGACAATTTCAAAGCCTACAACGATGTGTACGGCTTCCTGCGCGGCAATGATATGATCCGCCTGCTGGCGCGCCTGGCCGCCGACAGCGTGCGTGCGCACGGTAACGAAGGCGACTTCGTTGGCCACGTGGGCGGCGACGACTTCGTCGCGATCACCACGCCGGACCGCGCCATGCCAATCTGCGAGCAGATCATCGCCTGTTGGGACGCCTCCAGCCGCGACCTCTATACCCCGGCGGACTTGGAGCGCGGCGGCATGCTGGCGATCGACCGCCAGGGGCACCCGCAGACCTTCCCGCTAGTGGGCGTCTCGATCGGCGTCGTGACCAACGCGCACCGCCCGATCACCAGCGCCGAGCAGGTGAGCCAGATTGCCGCCGAGGTCAAGCACAAGGCTAAGACGATCCGCGGCAGCACGTACTACGTGGACCATCGCGGCGAGGGTCACGGCTGAAACGACCCGGCCGACCAGCTATCGTGGCCAGCAGGTGAACTGACGCTCGCTGCCGGTAGTGGCTCTGCTCACGGGTTGCGAGTGTATGATAGTGATGGATGCTAGGGGTGAGAGACACATGCTCCCGCCGTTGCGACACGACGGAACGCTCCCGCCAGGAACCCATTCGGCGACACTCGCGGAGCTTCTGGCAGCGCATCCGCCAGTGAACGAACAACGGCAAGTCTTGAATGACTCTTTGCGGCGGGCGGTGGAGGAGTTCTTCCGGCTCGATCCGTCGCTGGTCATCTTGGTCGACGGCAGTTATGTGACGAGGAAAGCCGAACCCAACGACGTGGACATACTAATCATCTCGACGCGCTATACGGAACCAAAATTGATTGCGTATCTCGATCAGGTGTGCCCAGTAGAAGCGGTCTCACTCGATATCAACGTGGAGCCACAGATCCCAAATCGCCTCCTGGAGCTGTTTACTTTGACGTATACCGGCCAGGAGAAGGGGATCGTGCGCGTTGTATCTGTGATCTGACCAACGAAGAAACGAGGACCCGATGCGAGACACCCAACCGCCGATCACGATACGCGAAGAATATTACGGCTATCAACAGGCCCGCGATATTCTGACCGCGCTCGTCGCCGAGCGTGAGGCGCGGCTGATCGCAGCACTCAATAGTGGCGAGAATGATCTGATCGAGGATCGTCGCTTTGAATTGCTCAACACGCTGCGCAAGCGACAGGGCACTATTGACGCGATCAAGTCTTATGAACGCCAGCAGTCCCAAAGTGCCTAGAGCGACAGCGATGAGAATCGAGCGAGAGCTTCATCCATGACGGACAATCAGCACGCAACGGACGGCGAGCACACCGACACGGACGCGGACCAGGTGGCAGAGCAGGAGCGCGCCCCGGACCCTGAGACGCGCAAGGCCATCCGCGAGAACGCCAAGCGCGTGATCCGCGAGAGCGGCATTGGCGAGATGCTCCAGACGCTCAACCGCCACGCGCTGCAGGGCCGCGGCTGGTTTGAGGAGTACGATTCGGGGGTAATCTTCAAGTGGGGGTCAGGCTACACGCGCCGCCACATCTGGATAGACATCTCCGGCGACCGACTGCGCTTCCGCCTGCGGCCCCACATCGCCTGCACGGCGCCGATGCCACTTTGCGACGGCGAGTATCATAGCTTTACGCCCACCATGTGGCAGCACCGCGGCGCCGTGCTGCGCGAGCTGCACCGCAACTATGAGCATCCCGTGGCCGAGACTTCAGAGGACTAACGCACCATGCCTCGCAACCTAACGCCCGAAGACCTCTACGCCATCGCGCAGGTCACCGATCCGCGCATCTCACCCGACGGCACGCGCATCGCCTACGTGCGCACCGACATTGACCGCGACACCTACGAATATCAGACGACGCTCTGGATCGTGCCCACCGACGGCGACGTAGGGGCGTCCGATGGACGCCCGCCGTCCAGCAGCGGCGAGCCGCGCCAGTTTACCGCTGGGCCAAAGGATAGCGCGCCGCGCTGGTCGCCCGACGGCAGCCAGCTCGCCTTCCTGCGCGTGCCCGCCGGCACCAGCAAGCCCAAATCGCTCGACGCACGCGACCGCGGCGACGGCAAGCCGCAGCTCTACCTGATCGCGGCGGACGGCGGCGAGGCACGGCGGCTCACGCATCTGCGCGAGGGCGCCGGACCCGCCGAATGGTCGCCCGACGGCGCGACGCTACTCTTCTCAGCGGAAACCGGCACACCCGACGATGCCGAGGCCGAGGACGCCTCCGTGGAGGGCAAGAATGTGCCACGCGTGCGCAGCGTCGAGCAGCTCTTCTACCGCTTCGACGGGCACGGCTACATCTACGAGCACCGCGCGCATCTCTTCACGCTGGCCGTTGAGGGTGTAGGGGCGTCCGGTGGACGCCCGTCGGACGGTGAGCGCCCTGGCGATCCGCGTCAGATCACCGACGGCGATTGGAGCGACGCCGCGCCCACGTGGTCGCCCGACGGCAAGCAGATCGCATTCACCTCCGACCGCACGCCGGAGCGGTGGCGCTTCCCCGCGAGCCAGGTGTGGGTGATAGATGCGCCGGGTGCTGTAGGGGCGTCGGGTGGACGCCTGGAGCCGCGCCGGCTGAGCAGCGAAGCGCTGGGCACGGCCGCGCCCACGTGGTCGCCCGATGGGCAGCGGATCGCATTCCTGGCGGCACCTCGGCGTGGCGAGACTGGCCACACCGATCTCTACGTGGTGGATGCCGGCGGACCCGCCGAGAGCGAGCGCCTGCTGACCGGTGACTTCACGCCGGTCTGCTCGGACCGCTGCATTGACGACCAGCGCGCCGCACACGAGCTGGGGCATCTCGCCTGGGCGCCGAACGGCAGCGCAATCTACTTCCTCGGCTCGCTGCGCGGCGAGTCGCAGCTCTACGCCGCGCGTCCCGGCGACGGCGATCTGCTGCCCTATAGCGTGACGCAGGGCATGCACCACGTCTACGGCTTCTCGCTCGACCGCGACGGCCGCTCCCTGGCGCTGGCGATCTCGGACCCACTGACACCGGGCGACATCTACGTGCAGCCGGTGCCGCCCAGCGGACCCGCGGCGGAGGAGGTGACGCCGCGCCGCCTGACCGACGTCAACGGCGCGCTGCTGGCCGAGGTGGCGCTCGCAGCCCCGCGCGAATTCAGCTTTACTGGTGCCGATGGCTGGGAGATGCAGGGCTGGGTGATGCGTCCGGCGGATGCGCCAGAGGGCAAGCCGCTGCCGGCAATCCTCCAGATCCACGGCGGCCCGGCCTACATGTACGGCTACAGCTTCTTTTTGGAGTTCCAAGTGCTTGCCGCGCAGGGCTACGCCGTGGTCTACAGCAATCCGCGCGGCAGCACTGGCTACGGGCGCGTCTTCTGCCACGCCGTGACTCACGGTTGGGGCGGCAAGGACTGTGAGGACATCCTGGCGGGGCTGGACGCGGCGATCGCGCGCGGCGGGATCGACGGCTCGCGGCTGGGCGTGGCCGGCGGCAGCTACGGCGGCTACATGACCAACTGGATCGTCGGGCACAGCGACCGCTTCAAGGCGGCGGTGACGATGCGCTGCGTGAGCAACTTCGCCACGATGTTCGGCATGAGTGACATCGGCTACGCGCTCTCGCTCGACGAGATCGGCGGTGCGCCGTGGGAAGACCTCGACACGCTGATGCGCCACTCGCCGATCACCTACGTCGGCAACGTCACGACGCCGCTGCTGATCCTGCACAGCGACCAGGACCTGCGCTGCCCGCTGGGCGAGGCGCAGCAGATGTACGCGGCGCTGAAGTATCGCGACCAGCCGACCAAGCTGGTGGTCTTCGAGGGGCAGTCGCACGACCTCTCACGCAACGGCCATCCCCGCTCGCGCGTGCGCCGCCTGCGCGAGATCGGCGACTGGCTGGCGCGCTACAACCCGCTGGATGCATGACCCTGGGCCGAAACGCCCAATGTCTCGACACGCACCCCTCACTTTGCCATAATCGTAGGCGGCCATCTCGCGGTCGGCTGAATGCGGCAGGGTGAGGAGGCGGTCAGGATATGGCGGAAATCGGGCGCAGGTTGGGACTGAGACATTGGTTGCTGCGGCGCCGCACGCTGCGGGCGCTGCCACTGGTGGGGATCGTCGTCGCGCTGTGGATGGCGCTCGCGCCGGGCACGCCCGCTGCTCCGTCATTCGTGCGCGCGCCGGTGGCCTATGGCTGCGGCCTGGGCCAGACACCGACGATGCTGGCCAACAAGATTGCCGCGATGCTCTTTCCCGGTTCGCAGACCTCGTCCACGACGGCACCGGTGCTGGGCATCTTCGGCCCAACCTTCATCGCCAACCAGGCAATCACCTTCGATGAGGACCTGAGCCAGGTCCCTAACGCCCCGCCCAAGAGCCAGATCCAGCTTCAATGGAACTTCGGCGACGGCACGACGGCCGATGGCTTCGACATCAAGCATGCCTACGCGAAGTCAGGCACCTACAACGTCTTCACCTACATTCCCGGCGATCCCGAGCCGTTCGACAGCGCGCAGATCACCGTGCTGGCGGCGTCCTTCGCCAATCCGCCGGTCGCGGTGATCCATGCCAGCGCAACCGCGGTTGCCGCTGGCGACAAGGTTACCTTCGATGCCAGCGGTTCGCACTCCCTGGTCGGCTCCAGCCTCACCTACTCCTGGAACTTCGCCGACGGCGACACCGCGACGGGCGCCCAGGTCACGCATACGTTTTCGGGCGCCAAGCTGGGTAAGAGCTTCGTCTCGCTGATCGTGAAGGACAGCCGCGGCGCGGTCACGGTGGCGACCAGCCCCATTGTGGTCGTGCAGCAGCTCCCCACGGCGCAGCTCACTGCCAGCTCGTCCACCCTGGCAACCGGCCAGACCGTCACCTTCGACGCCAGCGGCTCCAGCGCGCCGAGTGTTCCGCCCAACGACCAACTCACCAGCTACACCTGGAACTTTGGCGATGGCACGCCGAGCGCGACAACCAGCAGCCCGACGACGACGCATAGCTACCGCAAGGCCGGCCACTACACGGCCACGGTGCAGGCCTACGACCAACAGGGCGCGTACGGCGAGGCCAAGGTGAGCCTGAGTGTGGAGGCCTTCAGCGTGGGCGGCGGCTCAGGCACGCCATGGCCGATCTTCGGCGGAGGGCTTGCGGCGATTGCGCTGCTTGCCGGCGGCTGGTTCTTCTGGCGCGCGCAGCGCAAGCGTGCCGAGATGGTGCGCCAGGCAATGGCCGCGCAGGAGCTGGCCCGCGCCCGCCGTCTCAACGGCCCGCCGCCGCGCCGCCAGCAGGCGATCCCCGCCCATCGCCGCCCGCCGCAGGGGGCGAACGGACCCTATCCGCCGCGACGCATGCCGCCGGGAAGCCAGCCGGGATACGGACGGCCGCCATCGCAATACCACGAGCAGTCCGGCCAATACGGACCGCCAGGTCCACGCGGTCCGCAAGGCCAGTCGCGCGGGCGCGGCGCGCCCGCGCCTCCGCCATCCCGCCGGCCCTCTCGCGACGACGACGATTGGGGCTGAGCCCAAGCAACGGAAGAAAGAGAAGATCGCGAAGAATCAGGCAGAGTAACCGCAGAGATGGCAGGGATGTGCGCAGAGTGCCAAGGGACACATCTGGGCACAAGGGCGCGGAGGGTCAGAGAAAATGCGGTTGCCATACCTCCAAAACGCGCAGGTCACGGAGAGCAAAGTCGTGGACTATTTGCTTTCCGAGGACCACTCCGAAGGGAAAGCAGCCTTCTTCGGTGCGTTTGGGTTTACTCTGGAGCACTGGCAGATTCTTCGTGATGCATTGCTTGCCCATGCCGCTTCACATGAGATAATACGTGAGGTGGTGGCGAGTCCATACGGTACGAAATATGTCATCGAAGGGACTTTGCCGACGCCAGTTGGGAGAAATCCTGCTGTGCGCTCGGTCTGGATCGTTGACGCAGGAACGGAAATCCCGCGGCTCGTCACGGCCTACGCGCTGCATTAGGGAGGGGGTCGGGAACATGATTCAGGAGCATGATCGCGTCATCTTGACGCGGGATCTTCCTGAGCACCACCTGGTTGCTGGGGATGTAGGAACCGTGGTGCATCTCTATCCAGGAGGCGCAGCGTATGAAGTGGAGGTCTTCACGCTCGACGGACATACCTTCGACGTGGTTACCATCGAGGCAGCGCTCGTGCGTCCGGTCACTGACCGCGACGTGCTGCACGCGCGAGTCACCGCGGCAGGTTGACCGGAACCCGAGCATGCAGGAACACTGGGTCACCGCCCAGGACAGAGAAGATGGACATAGGACTTCTAGGGGTATGCGGTGAATGCCCAAGCCTCCGACCGGCAGATATCGCTCGCACTCATTCGTTTGCTCGGTGGCGTGCGGTGTGCTGGGAACACGGGAGGGGAACCACCATATGCATCCTACCAGGGCGTCTAATAAGAACTTAGCAGGGGGCAATACCACGGCAGGGCAATCACTGGATGAGCGGGCGCGGCGCGCGCGCGATGGACTTACGCTGGCCATCACGCACGAGCCGGAGGGCGCGCAGCCTGAGATGTTCGGACTGGACGAGGCCGCGCTGGAGCGCGTGGTCGCCTGTGCGCTGGCGAGCGCCGGGATCGAGCAGCCGGTTGAGGTGAGCCTGCTGCTGACCGACGACGAGGCATTGCGGGCGCTCAATCGCGACTACCGCGGCCTGGATAAGACGACCGACGTGCTCTCGTTTCCGCTGCTCTCGCGGCCGCTCGTCTCGGCGCCCGCCAGCGAGCTTTGGCAGCCGGACGACGACGAGGACGATGCGGACCACTCAGACGTGTCCCAACAGACCACCAGCGCGCGGTCAACGGCGCCGAATGCCGGCGAACAGGCCGATCAGACCACCGAGGGCGAATATGACGAAGACGAGGATACGGGCACGTTCGTCTTCATTGGGCCGGCAGGTGAGCAGGTGAGCCTGGGCGACATCGCCATTTCACGTGATGCGGTGCGGCGCCAGGCGGCTGAGGCTGGGCACAGTCTCGCCTATGAGCTGGCGTATCTGCTGGCGCATGGCGTGCTGCATCTGATCGGCTACGACGACCACAGCGAGGCGGGCTACCGGGCGATGGTCGCGTATCAAGAAGCGGCGCTGGCGTGCGCGGGGATCGCGAAGCAGTCGTAGGGGCGCTTCCCGCGACGGCGTCTTCGACCGCCCACGACCCGGCGTAACGCTGGCACAGAGTGCGTACCAGATGCACTCACGTGCGTAGTCGTCGCGGCCGGCGATGCTACAATCTCGCTGAATGACTATCGAGCGCGCGCGACGAAAGCGAGGCGCGAAGAACGATGCCCGCGACACACACTGAGTCGGCTCAATCTCGATCCACGGCAGATTCCGCGGCGCGCAAGGTCCTGCCACCGCGTGTGCATATGCCCCACGGAGCGACCGTGGAGCAACCACAATCAGCGACTCCTGTCGCGCCGGCCCCTCCGCTGCGGGCGTTCCTGCGCAGCTTCATCTTCGCGGGCGGCGGACTCTGGCACGCCCTGCGCACGCAGCGCAATATGCGCGTGCATGCGGGACTGGCCGCGCTTGCCATCGCGCTGGGCTTGGCACTGCGCATCTCGCCGGTCGAGTGGGCGCTGGTCTTCGTCGCCATCACCGGCGTGGTGATCACCGAGATGATCAACACCGTCGTCGAGGCGCTGGTAGACCTCGTCTCACCCCAATATCATCCACTCGCCAAGGTCGCCAAGGATGTCGCCGCCGGTGCCGTGCTGCTCAATGCGATCCTGGCGGTGGTGATCGCGCTCTTCGTCTACGTGCCACACCTGTGGCCGCTGGCGCTGCGCCTGCTCGCCCATTGACGGCACAGCCATGCTCACCCGACCTGTGCCTTCGGCTCGGCCGGCCCGCTGGCAACCGCTTCGGCGTATGCGCCGCGCTGCTCCGGCGGCAGCATGGCCGCGATGCGGCGCATGATCTCGTCGGTGGCCGGGCCAAGCGCCTCTTTGCTCACCTTGCCGCTGGCACCGAGCGTGAACGGCTTGCCGTAGCGGATCGTCACCTTCGGACGGAATGGGCCGTAATGGAATCCTTTGAAGATCTGCCGGGTGCCCGAGATCGCCACCGGCACGATCGGCACGCCGGAGCGCAGCGCGATGTAGCCGGCGCCAGAGTGCGCGGGGATCAGCGGGCCTAAGTCGCTGCGGTGCCCCTCGGGGAAGATCGCCACGATCTCGCCCTCGGCGAGCAGCCGCTCCGCGGTGCGGATCGCCTCGCGGTCGCCCTCGCCGCGCCGCACCGGAAACGCCCCCATCTTGCGGATGTAGCCGCCCAGCACCGGCTTGCCGAACAGCTCGACCTTCGCCATGTAGTGCGTGATGCGCGGCACATGGAGCGCGGCCAGCGGAATGTCGGTCCAGTGGATGTGGTTCATCGCCAGGATCACGGGGCCAGAGCGCGGCACGTTGGCGACGCCCTCGGTGCGGAACCTGGCGATCAGGGGGATCACCAGAAACCCGAAGAGGCGCGTCAGCTCGAAGACCAGGCGCGAACCATGGCCTTCGGCTTGCTTCGGCTTGGCCATATGCTGCTGCCTCCTCCCCAGATGCGGCGCTAGCCGCCGCTCGCACCGGCGCTGGCGCCGCTGTGAGCACGCGCATCGAGCAGCGCCAGGATGCGCCGCACCACATCGTCGGCTTCGAGATGCGTGTTATCGATCTCCACGGCGTCCTCGGCGACCCCCATATTCGGCGCGTCAAGGGCGTCACGCTGAGCAATCTCGGCGCGCACCTCGTCCAGCGAGGGCGCGGCGGCGCCCAGCTTGGCGACGAGATCGCCGTGGCGGCGCTCGGCACGCGCGGCGAGCGAGGTGACCAAGTGAATCTTGAGGTCGGCGCCGGGCAGCACGACCGTCCCGATATCGCGGCCAACCATCACGACGCTGCGCGCGTCGGCGACCTCGCGCTGGCGCTCGCGCATCACCGCGCGGACCTCAGGATGGCGCGAGACGCGCGAGACGAGCGCCTCGACCTCTGGCGAGCGGAGCTGGGGCGTCACGTCCGCGCCATCCACCAGCACCGTATATTGCCGCCCGCTACCGGCTGCCGGCGGGACGATCTG
>DASVAA010000231.1:0-18414 GCA_036376595.1 Ktedonobacterales bacterium
CTACAACGATGCCCTGCGCGTCTTCAGTACCGGCATCGTGCGGCTTGTCTCGCTGGCGCTGATCGCCGCCGTGCTCTACCACGCCTTCAACGGGGTGCGAATCATCCTGATTGACTTCTGGCCCGCCGGGCACAAGTACCAGCGCCAGATGTTCTACGGCGTGCTGCTGCTGAGCGTCGCCGGCTTCATCTCGATGGGCTTCTTCGTCGTCGCGCCGATTTTTGGCGCCTGCCCCGGCGGACCCAACGCCTGCACCCCGTTCCTGGGCTAGATAGACGAGAGAGGGATTGCTAAATGGCAACCAGCACGACTTCGCTGCCCAAGAAGGTCATCGCCTCGTATGGCGCGGCGGCCAAGCCCGCGGGCGGCGGCTTCGAGACCTTCTCGTGGTACTTCCTGCGCATCTCCGGCGTCGCGCTGATCTTCCTGGTCATCATCCACCTGGTGCTGATGCACGTCGCCAATGACGTGTCGCAGACCACCTACTGCTTCGTCGCCGAGCGCTACGCCAACCCGTTCTGGCGCGGCTACGACCTGCTGCTGCTGACCCTCGCCCTGCCCCACGGCCTCAACGGCTTGCGGCTCGTCTCCGACGACTACATCCAGACGCGCTGGCTGCGGCTGGCGGTGGTCTCGGGGATCTTCCTGGTCGTGGTCTTCTTCTGGCTGCTCGGCTCGGCGACGATCATCACCTTCCAGCCAGATCCCGCGGCGCATTGTGCGCTCCTTCGCTAGTGCTCGCCCACGTAATGCCCGGCTACGTCGCGTGAGTGGCCTATCGGCTCGGCAAGGATTGGAAACCTATGAACTACCACAAGTACGATGTCGTAATCGTCGGCGCGGGCGGTGCGGGCCTGATGGCCGCCATGCAGCTCGCCGATAAGACGAGCGTCGCCGTGATCAGCAAGCTCTATCCCACCCGCTCGCACACCGGCGCGGCGCAGGGTGGCGTCGCCGCGGCGCTGGGCAACCAGGAAGAAGACCACTGGAAGTGGCACATGTATGACACCGTCAAAGGCGGCGACTACCTCAGCGATCAGGACGCCGCCGAGATCTTGTGCCGCGACGCGATCGACGCCGTCTACGACCTGGAGCACTGGGGGCTGCCCTTCAACCGCACGCCCGATGGCAAGATCGACCAGCGGCGCTTCGGCGGCCATACGCGCAACTTCGGCGAGGCGCCGGTGCGCCGCTCGTGCTACGCCGCCGACCGCACCGGCCACATGATCTTGCAGACGATGTTCCAGCAGTCGGTGAAGAATCAGGTCAAGTTCTACAACGAGTACCTGATGCTCGACCTGCTGATCAACGATGGTCAGGCGTGCGGCGTGGTGGCGCTCTGCCTGCGCGACGGCACGATCCACGTCTTCCACGCCAAGACGATCGTATTCGCCACCGGCGGCTACGGCCGCGCCTGGCGCATCACGAGCAACGCGCTGGCCTGCACCGGCGACGGCATGGCGGTCGCCTACCGCCGCGGCATCCCGCTCGAAGACATGGAAATGTACCAGTTCCACCCCACGGGGCTGTATAAGATCGGCATCCTGCTCTCTGAGGCGGCGCGCGGCGAGGGTGCGTATCTGCTCAACAACGACGGCGAGCGCTTCTGCGTGCGCTACGCGCCGACGCTCGAAGAGCTGGCCCCGCGCGACATGGTCTCGCGCTTCATTTACCAGGAGATCGCCGAAGGGCACGGCATCGGCGGCAAAGACTACGTCTACCTCTCGGTCGTCCATCTCGGCAAAGAGAAGATCGACGCCAAGCTGCCCGACATCACCGATTTCGCCCGCAACTACCTGGGCGTTGAGCCGTACTACGAGCCGGTGCCGATCCAGCCGACGGCGCACTACGCGATGGGCGGCATCCCGACCGACATCGAGGGGCGCGTGGTGATTGACGAGAACAACACGCCGCTGCCCGGCCTCTACGCCGCCGGGGAGGTGGCCTGCGTCTCGGTCCACGGCGCCAACCGCCTGGGCACTAACTCGCTGGTGGACCTGATCGTCTACGGTCGCCGCGCCGGCAAGCACATCGCCGGCAAATGGCTGCCGGATGCTGACTTCGCGCCGCTGCCCGCCGACCCCGACGCCTGGGCGACGGAGATGGTCGAGGGGCTGCTTGCGCGCGCCAAGTCCAGCGGTACAGGCGAGACCCAAGAAGCCATCCGCGCCGATATGCGCGACAACATGATGGAGCTCTGCGGCGTCGTGCGCAACGAGGAGCGGCTGCTCGATATGCAGCGGAAAGTGGCCGAGCTGCAGCAGCGCTGGCAGACGATGCGCCTGATGGACAGCAGCCGCACCTTCAACACCGAGCTGATGGAGGTGATCGAGCTGGGCAACCTGCTCGATTGCTGCGAGGCGACCGTCGCTGGGGCGCGGGCGCGCAAAGAGAGCCGCGGCGCACACTATCGCACTGACTTCCCCACGCGCGACGACAAGCAGTTCCTCAAGCACACGCTGGCCTACAAGGCGTCCACGGCCGGCCAGCCGCCCGAGCTGCGCTACAAGCCGGTCGTGATCACCGAGTTCGAGCCGAAGGAGCGCAAATATTAGTTGCCATTCGCCGCTGCGTCCCCCCCAGTCCGCGCAGGCGGACTTCGTGGCCGCAGGCCCTCCAGGCGCGATTTCAATCGCCGGCCGCGTCCCCGGCCGGCATGCTGCCGCCGGCACCATCTGAGAGGACTCCCGCCCATGCCCGCCGCTACCGCCAACACGACCAATGCCGCCGCCGCACCAGGCACCAGCCGCACCGTCACCGTGCAGGTGAGGATCAAGCGCTACCAGCCCGACAAGTCCGAGAAGCCCTACTGGCAGGAGTTTACCATCCAGGCCGAGGGCAACGACCGCTTCGTGGACGTGCTCAACCGCATCAAGTGGGAGCAGGACGGCACGCTCACCTTCCGCCGCTCGTGCGTGCATGGCGTCTGCGGCTCCGATGCCATGCGCATTAACGGGCGCAACCGCCTGGCCTGCAAGCTGCTGGTGCAGGACATCGGCACGCATATCAGCGCCGAGCCGATGCTGGGCTTCCCGGTGATCCGCGACCTGGTCGTGGATATGGACCCCTTCTTCGCCAAGTACGAGAAGGTCAAGCCCTACCTCATCAACGACGAGCCGGAGCCGCGCACCGAGCGCCTGCAATCGCCGGCGGAGCGGGCGCGCTATGACGACACCACCAAGTGCATCCTCTGTGGCGCCTGCACCGGCTCGTGCCCCTCGGTCTGGGCGAACCCCAATTGGGTCGGACCGGCCTCGATCGTCAATGCCCATCGCTTCATCTTCGACAGCCGCGACCAAGGCGCCGCCGAGCGCCTGGGGATCCTCAGCGACCGCGAAGGGGTGTGGCGCTGCCGCACGATCTTCAACTGCTCCGACGCCTGCCCGCGCGGCATCCACGTGACCGACGCCATCGAGGAGGTCAAGCGCGCGATCATGTACGGCTCGCGCGACGTCGAGTAGGACAATAGGCCCCAGGGGGATAGGCACGAGAGAGCCACTGTGCTACACCTAAACAGATCGCACCGGCTCTCTCGCCGCGTGTCTGCCGCCGCGGCATCGCGTCGAGAGGCACCAGCGGGTGAGCGTGGGTGAGTGGGTCGAGTGGGCGCATAGCATTCTGGCAGGAGCGGTTCCCGTGCAGCTCTCGGTCATCATTCCGGTCTACAACGAGCTCAAGACGATCACCGAGGTGGTCCGCCGCGTCGAGGCGCAGCCCTACGACAAAGAGATCATTATCGTGGACGATTGCTCGACCGATGGCACCCGCGAGCTACTGCAACAGACCGCCTGGCCCGAGAACGTGCATATCTACCTGCACGCCAAGAATCAGGGCAAGGGCGCCGGCATCCGCACCGCGCTCAGCTTCGCCTCCAAAGACGTGATCATCATCCAGGATGCCGACCTGGAGTACAACCCCAACGACTTTGGCATGGTGCTCAAGCCGATCCTGGACGGCGTCGCCGACGTAGTCTACGGCTCGCGCTTCCTCGGCATCCATCGCTCGTTCATGCTGCACCACTACGTCGGCAACAAGATGCTGACGCTGGTGACCAACGTGCTCTACAACAACATGCTGACCGACATGGAGACGGGCTACAAGGCGTTCCGCGCCGAGGTGCTCAAGGGCATCAAGATTCGCAGCAACCGCTTCGATTTCGAGCCGGAGATCACCGCCAAGGTGCTCAAGCGCGGCTACCGCATCTACGAGGTGCCGATCTACTACGCCGGCCGCGACTACGCCGAGGGCAAGAAGATCACCTGGCGCGACGGCGTCTCGGCGCTGCGCGCGCTGATCCGCTACCGCTTCTTCAATTAGGCCGCTTCACGCGAGCGCGTCCCAGCCGCGGCCGCGCCGCGGCGCACAATCGGCACGGCCCAGAAGGCGATCAGCGCCGCGGCGAGCGTGCCAAGACCGAAGCCCGCAAGAGATATCGCTTTGGTCTGCGCGGCAGAACTGAGTGGCATTCGGCCGAAAATGCTGGCGGCGGTGAGGGCCACGCCAGCGGCCAGGGCCATGAGCGCAAAGCCCAGCACGGCGAGGTCTGCGAATCTGCGGTGCCATGCGGACCACACGATGCCGATGAGGCCACCCATCAGCATGAGCACAAGCGCCAGCAGCGCGAGGCTGATGGCGCCGATCTGCAGGCCGGCGACCAGTAGACTGACTGGCGAAAATGAGGTGTCAGATACGCGGAACAACCCGGTGACGATCAAGAGATCGGCCAGCAGCATCAAGCCCAGCGCCGCGAAACCGAGTGCGGCTACTGCGCGCACCGCCCCTTCAGCGCGCCCCACGAACACCGCACCAGTGGCGAACATGGCGATGCCTATCACGTCCCGACGGCAAGATTGACCCCTGCCCCCATGTCTCGCTCCTCCCACCTCCGCGCGCTCGGCGAGTCGTGCGCTGTGTCGCTCGCCCGTTGGCGCTGATGATACCCTGTGTGCCGCGCTGAATCAACGCCTCGTTGCGCGACGCGTATGGCAGAAGTCGGCGGTTGAAACCGCGCCTGGAGGGTCTGCTGCGCGGCCGCGAAGTCCGCCTCCGCGGACTGGAACCAGCGCGCGTCGTTGCGCGACCCTAGGCCGTGCGGCGCTGTGCTACACTCAGACGGCGTCCATCCGCCAGAGGTTCCCGCTTCGCGCCTGGGAGGCTAACACTATGTTCCGCTTTCTCTCCGCCGGCGAGTCGCATGGCCCGGCCCTCGTCGCGATCCTCGAAGGGCTGCCGGCAGGGCTGCCGATCGACCGCGCGGCGATCGACGCCGATCTGCGGCGTCGCCAGGGCGGCTATGGGCGCGGCGGGCGCATGAAGATCGAGCGCGACGCGGTGGAGCTGCTCTCCGGCGTGCGCCACGGCCATACGCTGGGCGCGCCGATCACGCTGCGCATCGAGAATCGTGACTGGGCCAACTGGACCGAGCGTATGTCGCCCGACCCGCTCGCTCCGGCCGCCGCGCCGCCGGAGCGCGTGACGCGCGTGCGTCCTGGCCACGCCGACCTCACCGGCGCGCTCAAATACGGCCGCGACGACGTGCGCGACGTGATCGAGCGCGCTAGCTCGCGTGAGACCGCCGCGCGCGTGGCCGTCGGCGCCGTCTGCCGCCAGCTTCTCGGCGCGTTCGGCGTTGGCATCCACAGCCACGTGCTCAGCGTCGGCGGCGTGGGCTACGCAACAGATGCGCGGCCCGACGTGGGCGCGGCGGATAAGGTGTTCTGGGAGCGGGTGGAGGCGTCGGAGATGCGCTGCGCCGACGCCGAGCTGACGGCGGCGATAATCGCGCGCATCCTGGAGGGCAAGCGTGACGGCGACACCTGCGGCGGCGTCTTCGAGGTGGCGGCGCATGGCGTGCCGGTGGGACTGGGCAGCTACAGCCAGTGGGACCGGCGCCTGAGCACGCGCGTCGCGGCGGCGCTGATGAGCATCCCCTCGGTCAAGGGCGTCGAGATCGGCGTGGGCTTCGCGCTGGCGGACCTGCCCGGCTCGCGGGTGCATGACGTGGTGCGCTACGACGCCGGAGACGCGACTTCTCCCGGCGGCTGGCGCCACCTGACCAACAACGCGGGCGGCATCGAGGGCGGCATCTCCAACGGCGAGCCGATCGTGGCGCGCGTGGCGGTCAAGCCGATCCCGACGCTCGCCCATCCGCTGCCCTCGGCTGACGTGGCGACCGGCGAGAACGTCGAGGTCACGCGCTACGAGCGCAGCGACGTATGTGTGGTGCCGGCGGCGGGAGTGGTGGGCGAGGCGATGCTCGCCATCGCGCTGGCCGAGGCGTGGATCGAGAAGTTCGGCGGCGACAGCCTCGACGAGATGCGGCGGAATGTCGAGAGCTATCTGGCGACGCTGAAGCGGTAGCCGTTGTTGTCACAATAGATATCCAAAAGGAGAGCCAGCATGCCAACCAGGCCTGTTCAGGCACATTATGCTTTGGCCGACGCGTACTATTTTGGTGCAAGGGCTATTAGGAGTTGCTATAATGGATCTATGCCCATTCTAGGGAAACGGAGTTCTACACATGCAACCCGCGAGCTCGGTTTCCATTCGGCGCTACTGCGCCATTGAGTCCCGTTTTTGTGAGCGTATCTTAAGTCAACATCCGTTTCCATCGGCATTCCTAGCCTATCCGTCCGGACCACATTGGTCCCAATTCTATACGGAACTGAAGGAAGAACTCACAAAACGGGGCACGTTGGCCACAACGTGGGAGGACGCGGTCACCGGCTCTGTAATATTCACCAAGGTGTGCGATGCCATATATACCCACAGCTTTGTACTCTGCGAAGTAACTACGCTTAACCTCAATGTGCTATTCGAAGCAGGATATTCGTTGGCAGCCGGCCGAGACGCGATCTTCCTCATTGATCGAAGCCGAGAGCACAACCAACTGACTCTGCTTAGAACAAAAGAGTGCTGCCTATATGACACGCGCACCGATATCCACACGTTCATATCCAAGTATGTGTCACATGTGGCTTCTTTGGAATCGGGCCATCACTGGCCTGATCTCCTGGAACTGAACAACATCAATGATACAAGCGAAATGCCGGGTACTCTGTATTTCCTTCGACCTCGTGCATCAACGCAGGTGATAAAGTCTGTTGACGACCAACTCGAACGATCTCCATTCAAGCGCACTACGAGCGACCCGGCCGACAATATGTTTGATGACTTCTACCACCAGGCAAGACAAATTAAGGAGAGTGAACTGGTCGTGGGGGTGCTTGTCACGAGCAAGACGCGCGACGCCGCGCTTGTGAACGCCCCCGTCGCACTCCTGCTCGGATTCGCTGTAGGTCTCGGCAAACAGGTGCTTGTGTTACAGGAACAGCCCAATGATCCATTGCTAGACTTAGGCACCATTCTGCGCCCGTTTGAAGGCGAACGAAGTGCAAGGGCACTAGTGGAACATTGGATCCAGTTCCAATCACAGGCACTGCTTCAGTCAACACAGCGCCAAGTGAGTGTGCGAAGACGCGCCGTGGAGACGAGTAGAATTCGGAATCTCTTTCTCGGTCAGCCCGACGCCATGGTCGATTACACATTGATGGAGTATTTCATTGAAACGCCTCAGTACCGCCAAGCCCTGAATGGCGTGAAGCAGATGTTTGTTGGGAGAAAGGGTGCAGGCAAGAGTGCAATCTTCCGTGCATTACAGGAGGAATTGCGGAACCGGCAGCGCGCGATCTTGGTCGCAATTGCCCCCACGGACTTTCAGTTTGAGCGCCTGACGGGTCTGGCGGTCGATCAATACAGCACACTACATCCAGCTTTCGTATTTCAAACCTTCTGGCGGTATATCCTGTTTACCGAGGTGCTGCGTGTCATTGGGAACCGCTACGTCCACTTTCTTCAGGCGTCGCACGAGCCTCACGTACGACGACTCTTGGACTACATTCGTGAGGAAGAGACCGTCCTCGAAGAAGACTTTGCGAGCCGCGCTCTACAGAAACTGGATGCTGTGCAGCGAATCCCGGTGGGTCTCTCAAACCTTGATACGCAGGCACAATTGGAGGCCCTGCTGCAGCGCGCCCGGATGAACCAGGTCGAACGCGACCTCCAAAGGCTCGCGAAAGACTATCCAATTCACATTGTGATCGATGACGTCGATAAGTATTGGAACCCTTCGTATGAGGCGTCCGTGCGCCTACTCCTAGGCCTAGTCAATGAGGCCGGTCAGATGTATAGCCGGTTCAAGGGAGATGCGCGGACCGCCCTGTTCTTACGCCAAGACATTTTCGACGTGTTGCGCCGATACGACGAGGAACTAGTCAAGCGAAACATCGCATCCTTGCGATGGGACGAAGCGCAATTGCTGCGGATGATCTCAGAGCGTATTCAAGTGTCCACCGAGACAGATTCTGACAAGACAGACGAGGAGATATGGACAACCATTTTTCCGGCAACGATAGGGACACAAGCTGGATGGGCGTATATGATCGAGCGAACTCTGATGAGACCCCGCGATCTGCTGCAGTTTTGCCAAATTGCCATCGAAAAGGCCCAGATTCGCAGGCACGATGACGTTGTGCCTGAGGACGTCTTAACTGCCGAGAAGCAGTACTCGGAGTACATGTTCGATGCGCTACGCTTGGAATACCTGCATGTGTACCCATGTCTCGAGGAAGTTTTGTTTGAGTTTGGGCGTTGGAATTCAAGTGGCTCCTTGGCTGAAGCGTTGGATTTCATCAAACGGACGATCCTTGACAGCCCTACGTACGGCCAACAGCAGTGGGTAGCCGCCTGTTCCGGAGATCCCAATAAACTCTTGGAAGTGCTGTATGATGTTGGGTTTTGTGGCATCGGGGACACGGCGAGGCAACTGTTATTCTACAGCTTCGAACAGGGCTTCACAGAGGCGAGGGCACTCTGCCATGCTGACCCAACTGTGCACATACACCCTGCATTCCTCAAGGCGCTCTATCTGCAGCCCTCTGCTCAATAGTCAAGCTTGGGTGCTTTCTAACGCCGATGTCTGGCTTATCGCTCGTGTTCTCACAACGCCTTGCCGCTCCGGAGGTGCTGACCACCTCATATTGGCTGCACCGCCTCGGGCGCCTCGGAATTGGTGAACAGCTCGCTGAGCGAGTGGCCCTCGTGCAGGCGGCGAATGGCGTTGGCAAGCAGCCCGGCCACCGAGACAACCCGCAGCGTAGGCAGCGCCGCGCGTACCGCTGGCGCGACTGGGACGGTGTCGGTGACGACGATCTCGCCGATGGCGCGGTGTTGCAGCAGCCGCGGCGCCTCGCCAGAGAGCACCGGGTGCGTGGCGACGATCTTGACGGTGGGCTGCGCGCCGCCCTTCAGCAGCGTCTCCACTGCCTCGCAGATTGTGCCGCCGGTGGCGATGATGTCGTCCACGATGATCGCGTGCTTGCCCTTGATGTCGCCGATCACCGCCTGCATCTGCACCTCGTGCGCGCTCGCCCGCTTCTTGTGGAGAATCGCCAGCGGCAGGTTGAGCAGCCGCGCGTAGAGGTCGGCGCGCTTGACGCCGCCGGTGTCGGGCGAGACCACCACGCTGTCGGGCAGGAGCTGCGGCTTGAGGTGATCGGTGAGCAGCGGGATGGCGGTCAGGTGGTCCATGCCGATATCGAAGAAGCCCTGGATCGCGGGGCTGTGCAGGTCCACCGCCACCACGCGGTCGGCCCCGGCGGCGGTAATCAGGTTGGCGACCAGCTTGGCCGAGATCGGCTCGCGGCCGATGAACTTGCGGTCCTGGCGCGCGTAACCGTAGTAGGGGATCACGGCGGTGACACGCCCCGCCGAGGCGCGGCGCACCGTGTCGATCAAGAGCGCCAACTCGACGAGGTTGTCGTTGACGGGGGCCGAGGTCGGCTGGATGATGTAGGCGTCGTGGCCGCGCACGCTCGCCCCCAGCCGCACGTACGCCTCGCCGTCGGGGAACGTCTCGATGCGGCGCTCCATCAGGCCGATGCCCAGCTCGCCGGCGATCGCCTGCGCCAGCGGCTCGTTGGCGGTGCCGGCGATCAGGCACGGCGGCGCGACGATCTCGATCACGTCCGTTCCTCCCCTCGCCGGGACAGTCCATGCCTCGGGCCAGTGCGCGGTGCGTCCCCGGTCGCCGCGAGCGCTCGTCATAGCGGTGTTCTCCCTGGCGCACGGTCACACCGCGACACTTCCGCAATGCCCGCACCACGCCTGAGCGGTACGCCGCGGCCGTTACGTCGTCGCCGTCGTCCGCGTGCGCCGCCCGCCCTTTGCCGGCGTCTTCCCCGATCCCGACGCCGTGCCCGTGCCGCTACTCTCAGCCGCGCGGGCAGATGCGGCCACCGGTTGCGCCGTCCCACGGCCATTGCCGCTGGCCCCGTACGGCGCCGGCTGGCCCCGGTAGCGGCTGGTGATCGGCAGGCGGCGGTCGCGACCGAACGCGCGCACCGTAATCTTGACCCCTGGCGGCGCCTGGCGGCGCTTGTATTCGCTGTGGTCCACCAGGCTCATCACATGGCGCACCGTCTCGGGCGCGAAGCCCAACGCGACGATCTCGTCGAAGCCGCGGTCCTCCTCGACGTAGGCGCGCAGGATTGGATCGAGCACGTCGTAGGGCGGCAGCGAGTCCACGTCGCGCTGGCCTGGCTTCAGCTCCGCCGAGGGCGGCTTGGTCAGCGTGTCTTCCGGGATCACGGGGCCGCCGGGCTGCGCGTTGCGCCAACGGGCCAGCTCGTAGACGAAGGTTTTGTACACGTCTTTGAGCACCGCGAAGCCGCCGGCCATGTCGCCGTAGAGCGTGGCGTAGCCGACCGACATCTCCGACTTATTGCCGGTCGCCAGCACGATCGAGCCGAAGCGATTGGTGAGCGCCATTAGCAGGTTGCCGCGGATGCGCGCCTGGAGGTTCTCCTCGGCCAGTGTGTCGCCGCGCGGCGGACCCCGCTGGAAAATCGGCTCCAGCTCCTCCAGGTACGCCACGAACTCGCCCTCGATGGGCAGCGTGGTGTAGCGGATGCCCAGCCGCTCGGCCAATGCGCGCGCGTCGTCTTTGCTGCCCACCGACGAGTAGCGCGAGGGCATCGAGACGCCCCACACGTGCTCGGCGCCCAACGCATCGGCGGCGATGGTGGCCGTGAGCGCCGAGTCAATGCCGCCGGAGAGGCCGATCACCACGTCATGCACGCCGTTCTTGCGCACGTAGTCGCGCGTGCCCAGCACCAGCGCCGCGTAGGCCTCCGCCGTGCGACCCGGCAGCGGCTCGATGCGCCCGGTGCGACCCAGGCGCGGCGCCATCGCGTCGAGCGTCGAGACCTCCGCCACGGCGCCCGCGGGACGCACGCGCGGACCCGAGACGACGGAGGAATCGGGGCCTGCTCCCTGTGTCAGCAGCTCCTTGCGCCGCCGCGGATCGTGCAGGCGCGTGCGAAAGACGCTCTCCACATCCAGGTCCACCACCAGCAGGTCTTCCTCAAAACCCTTCGCGCGGGCGATCAGCTCGCCTTCCTGGTCGAAGACCACACTGTAGCCGTCAAAGACCAGCTCGTCCTGCCCGCCGACGAGGTTGACGTAGACCACGAACGCCGCGGTATCGGAGGCGCGCGTGGCAAGCATGCGCTCACGCGCCTGTTGCTTGCCCATGAAGTACGGCGAGGCGCTGATGTTGACCAGCAGCTCGGCCCCCTCGTAGGCCTGCTCGGTGGCGGGGCCGGTGGGATACCAGATGTCCTCGCAGATGTTGATGCCCGCCGCCGCGCCGCCGATCACGAAGTTGGGCGCGCGGGTGCCGGCGGCGAAGTAGCGATCCTCATCAAAGACGCTGTAGTTGGGCAGGTAGCGCTTGTGGTAGACCCCCGCGCGCCGGCCCTCGTAGAGGATCGCCACCGCGTTGTAGAGGTCCACGTCGTGGTCTACAAAGCCGACGACCACCGCCAGTCCGGGGAAGTCGCGCGTCGCGGCCGTGAGGTGCTCCAACGCCTGGAGGTTGTCGTTGACGAAGCTGGGCTTGAGCAGCAGGTCTTCAGGCGGGTAGCCGGTCAGCGTCAGCTCGGGGAAAGCGACCAGATCGGCTCCGGCCTCGGCGGCACGGCCCACGTCGCGCAGAATGCGCTCGACGTTGCCTGCCAGGTCGCCGACGGTGACGTTGACCTGCGCCAGCGCCACACGCAGCGGCCTTGCCGCACCGGGCCGTGGCGACACAGTCCGCATGCGCGTTCGCTCCCCTTCTGCCTGCCACGGCAACAGCCCCCAGCCAGCCGCGGCGGTCATTCACTCGGCGTACAGATTGTAGCATGCACGTTCCGAGCCGCCGCTTGCCGGGCATCACAAGGCAATTGGGCAGTTCTTCGTCACCCAGCATAGGGCGACTCATCGGGACTTTCAGTCTATCTGATATAGCCATAAAGTACCGCACGATTCAGGCGCTCTTGATCCACTCTCCTGACCGATTTTCTATACTCTGCCTTCGGGTCTGACACACGACGCCTGGACGCGCGCAACCCATGCGTACGTTCGGAACGTCGTGTGTACTTTCGGCATGTGGGGCAGCGTTCGCGGTCTACGTGGCGCTGCCACCTGGAGCCTGTCGCGCTCCACATCGAAGGAGGGTTACGGTCCGTTCCGTGCGCGGCGGAGGCGCCGCGCCTGCTCCGCCTGGCCCGCGCGGCGGGCCACTTCCCATAGGGCGGGGCTGACAAAGGAGGTTTCCCCTTGCATCTCCCGACCATTCGGTCGTTACGTCCCTCGAAGACTACGCGCCTGCTGCGTCCGGCGCTGGTGCTCGTAGGGATGCTTGCGCTGGCGGTGGCCGGCGCGCAGCTCGGTGCCGCGCCCACGGCGCATGCTGCGTCCAGCTTCTTGCAATATCAGCGCGGCTACTATCTCACCAATTGGAACGGCAGCACATGGATGTGCTACGGCTGGTCCAGCGGCATGTATCGCTGCACCGTGCATTGGCATCGCAATAGCGCCGGCACGCTCGTCTCGGACCACGCCGCGTGGGTGCCCAACGGCCTGGATGGGGCTGTGGATCCGCCCACACCGCAGACGCCGAGCCGCGTGCCTTCAACGCCGGTGCAACGCCCCAGTTCCGGCGGTGGCGGCGGTAGCGGGGGCGAAGCGACGGGCAGCGTGCCCGATCTGATCCGCTCGGTCTTCGGCCCCTATGCGGGGCAAGCACTGGCGGTGGCGGCCTGCGAATCGGGCTACAACCCGAACGCGGTGAACCCCTACAGCGGCGCGGCGGGCGTGTTCCAGTTCCTCAGGAGCACCTGGGTCACCACGTCGTATGCCGGCTACTCGCCCTTCAACGCCTGGGCCAACGTCAACGCCGCGCACCAAGTCTTCGTGCGCGACGGCTATAGCTGGCGCGAATGGACTTGCCAGCCCTGACGCACCGCTAACTCTCCCCTCCACGCCGCATGCCGAGACAAGACCCCCAAACGATAGCCTGACGTGACGCGCGGGAGCGCGGGTGGAGCCATCCGCCGCCCTTCGCGCGCGTCCGCGGCAGGAGTCCTCACCCCCAACCCCTTTCCCTGCGGAGCGAGGAGGAGCCAGAGATTTTGTCTTCCTGCGGTGTAGTAGCGACGCCCGCGTCGCCTCTGCCTCTGGGACTGGGGGCGAGGGGGTGACGCTCCTCTAGTGCGGCGTGGAATCGCTCCAGGTCCTCGCGTGTCTGGCGCAGCGTGGGGTAGGTGTGCAGGGCGGCGGTGTGGCCGCCAACAAAGAGCGAGACGAAGAACTTCGCCTGCGCCTCACCCGCCAGCCCATAGCGCGCGGGATCGAAGTGCTGTACGCCGAGATACGCCTTGAAGCGCCGCGCGGCATCCTCAGTCCGCGCCAACCGCCGGCTGCGTCCCCAGGCGACCACCCCCTGCACGACGTACTCCTCCGGTGTGTCATCCCACTCCGGGCGATAGATTGGCGACCATCTGATGGTGAGCGACTCCGCTCTGTCGGTCACGTCACGCCTCCCCATGCCACGTGCTGCGGTTATGCCTGTCGATCCTCGTCATACGACATCCCAACTGCCTCGCGCCAACGGTCGAGCGTCAGCATGTTACCGAGCGTGTCGGACCACGGCATCATCGGCGCTTCGCGCGCGGCAAGATGCGCCGCCACGACGTCGGCTTCCAGTGTGTAGAGGGTTCTGTCGCTCACGACATCGATCACGTCATCCTCGTCCGCACCAGAGCGCCGCACAACGATCCGCACCGTCCCAACCTGTATGCTGGGTGTCCACGGCTCAGGAACGGTAATCGTCCCCTCGCTGCCGTAGATGCGCAGGGCGTTGTCGCGCTCGACGGTAATGCCGGTCCAGAGCTGCGCGCAGATGTCGTCGGGGAAGGTCAGGAGCGCGGCCGCGTACTCGTCCACTCCGCTGCGGCCTCCTACGTGCCCGGCGGCCTGGATCGACAGCGGCTCCAGCGCTCCTTGCTGCTGCGCCGCGCCCGCGAGCAGGCGTACCATAGACGTGCAGTATCCACCGACGTCGAGGATCGCGCCGCCTCCGAGCGCCCTCGCGAAGAGCCGTCCCGCACGTGCTCGGCCATCGAAGCTGAAGGATGCCTCGATCAGCCGCAGCTCGCCGATGGCCTGTGCGCGGAGCAGCTCGACAACCTGCGCGGTCTGGGGATGGCAGCGATACATGTACGCTTCCATGAGGAAGACGCCGTGCCGCCGCGCCACCTCAACCACGGCCTGAGCCTGCGCGTAGTTGAGCGCCAGAGGCTTCTCGCAGAGGACGTGCTTGCCCGCCTCCGCCGCCCGCACAGCCCACTCCGCGTGCAGGGCGTGCGGCAGCGCGATGTAGACGATGTCCACCTCTGGGTCGTCCAGCACGCCGGCATACCCTTCGTAGCAGTGTATGCCCGGTCGCGGCGCACCAAATTGAACCGCTTCCTGCGTGGTGCGGCTGCCCACGGCCACAACGCGCCCGGTCTTGGAGCCAGCAATACCCGCGGCAAAGGTCCGCGCGATGACTCCCGTGCCCAGGATGCCCCAGCCGATAGTCGTGCCCATTTCCTGCACCTTGTAGCCTCGTAGTCAACGTTCAGATCATCACGTTCCGTACGTATGCCAGTACCGCCGTCGAAGGCTCCGCATGCCAAGGCGGCGCTTGGCCAGACCCCAGTATCTCACGGTCCGGAACATCTGGGCGTGAAACATGACACGAGATGTCATGAAGCCGCGGCTATCCTCATGTGGGTGCTGCGACTATACCGCAAAGAAAGAAGGAGGAGCATGGCGTGAAGTACGGCTTCATCATCCCCGGCGGCGACCTGGACACGATCGTCACGCTGGCGCGCGATGCCGAGGAGGCCGGCTGGGACGGCGTCTTCTACTGGGACGGCATCTGCATCCCCGACGCCGGCCCCATGTTCGACCCCTGGGTGACGCTGGCGGCGATTGCCACGCAGACCAGCCGCATGCGCATCGGCGCGATTATCTCGCCGCTCTCGCGCCGCCGCCCCTGGAAGGTCGCGCGCGAGACGATGACACTCGACCATCTCTCGAACGGCCGGCTGGTGCTGCCGGTGGGCCTGGGCGCGCTGGACGACGCCGGCTTCGGCAAGGTGGGCGAGCCGACCGACCGCAAGACGCGCGCGGAGCTGCTGGACGAGAGCCTCGACATCCTCACCGGGCTGTGGTCCGGCCGCCCGTTCAGCTACGCCGGCACGCACTATCACCTGGACGAGATGACCTTCCTACCGCCGCCGGTGCAGCAGCCGCGCATCCCGATCTGGGTCGTGGGCGCGTGGCCGCGCGAGAAGTCGCTGGCGCGTGCGCTGCGCTACGACGGCATCCTGCCCGACAAACTCAATCCCGACGGCACGCGCGAAGAGATGACCCCCGACGACCTGCGCGCGCTGGCGGTCTACATCGCCGAGCACCGCACACAAACGACGCCCTTCGACATCATCATGGAGGGCGAGACTCCGGGCGACGAGCCGGCGACCTCGGCGGCCATCGTGCGGCCATGGGCCGAGGCCGGCGCGACGTGGTGGAACGAGGCGCGCTGGGGTGCGATGGGCGAGCCGGAGATCGTGCGGACGCGCATCCAGCAGGGTCCGCCGCGGATCGAGTAAGATCGCGTAGGCGGCTCCGCTTGGAGAATGGTCCACCGGAAGAAACCGGCTGAGTGTCCCTGGCGCTAGACATGGGGGGTGGGCATCCGAGCGACGTACCTGCCTGTGAGGGCCACGATTTGGTACTGGCAGGTTGCCGATCTTGCCGCCTGTCGCGCAGAATGGTGAGGTATGGAACAGCACCGGGCACGCAAGACCTTCAAGTACCAACTGCACCCAACGCCTGAGCAAGAACAGGCGCTGGAGACGGTCTTGTGGCGCTGCCGCGAACTTTACAATGCGGGGCTGGAAGAACGTAAGCTGGCCTGGGAGAAGCGCAGCGTCTCTGTCACCTTCGCTATGCAATCGGCGCAGCTGCCGGCCATCAAGGAGGTCCGCCCGGAATACCGCGACGTCAACGCCCAGGTCTTGCAGGACGTCTTGCATCGGCTGGATAGAGCCTTCCAAGCGTTCTTCCGCCGCGTCCAGGCGGGTGAGAAACCGGGCTACCCCCGCTTCCGGGGCAGAGACCGCTACGACAGCTTCACCTATCCACAAGTGGGCGAGCACGGTGGCGCCGTGCTGGACGGCAGCCTGCTGAGCCTGTCCAAGATCGGGCGCATCCGCGTCCGGCTGCATCGCCCCTTGGAGGGCGCGCCGAAGACGGTGACGATCAGCCGGGAAGCGGACGGCTGGTATGTCTGCATCTCCTGTGCCGACGTGCCCACCGCGCCGCTGCCACCCACCGGCCAGGAAACCGGCATAGATGTGGGTTTGAAGGTATTCCTGGTGACGGCGCATGGGGAACATATCCCCAATCCGCGCCACTACCGCAAGGCTGAGCGACAGCTTGCGAACGCGCAACGCCGGGTATCCCGCCGCACGAAGGGCAGCCACCGGCGCCGCAAGGCTGTCGCCCTGCTGAGGCGCAAACATCAGACGATTGCCCGGCAGCGGCGCGACTTTCATCATAAGACCGCGCTGGCGTTGCTGCGCCAGTACGACATCGTCTATCTTGAAGACTTGCGGGTCCGCAATCTGGTACGGAATCCCCAGCTTGCCAAGAGCATCAGTGATGCGAGTTGGGGAGCATTCTGCACCATCCTGCACGCCAAGGCAGCATGGGCCGGGCGACAGGTGATCGCGGTCCCGCCCGCCTACACCAGCCAGGACTGTAGTGGCTGTGGGGAGCGTGGGTTTCCCAAGAGCCTGAGCGTGCGGACCCATGTCTGCCCCTCCTGCGGCCTGGTGATCGACCGCGACGAGAACGCGGCCAGGAACATTTTGCGGGCCGGGCAGGCCCGTCAGGGAGTCGTGGCGGTGGCTGCGGCGTTGAACTGAGAAGCCCCCGGCTTCAGCCGTGGGGAGCATGTCACAATGGGGACTGGCAGCCATCGTGCGGAAAGTCCCTCTTGAGTCCCCCGCGAGTCTTCCGCGAAGGCCCGTCGCCGCGCCTTCCCAGTGCCGCAAAGGAGCGCCAGCATGCTGCAAATCGAGACGCCGCTCGCCGATTTCGTCGCCGACATCGAGGTGCTGGTCGCCGCCGAGGAGGACCCGCACCGCATCACCGCTGGGGTGCAGCGGCGCCTCGCGCGCCTGCTGGCTGGGCCGGAGTTCCTGACCGCGGAGCAGCGCGAGCCGGACCCCAAGCACTACCGCTCGCACCTGCTGGCGGTGGCGCCCAGCCGCAAGTTCTCAGTGGTGGGGCTGGTCTGGCTGCCGGGGCAGGTGACGCCGATTCACGACCACATCTGCTGGTGCGTCGTCGGCGTGCTGCAAGGCACCGAGCGCGAGCAGCGCTATGGCCTGCGCTCGGAGGACTCGGGGGAGCACTTCCTGGTGCCGGAGGGCGGCGAGACGCTGACTGCCGGCCACACCTGCGCGCTGATCCCGCCGGAGGAGAACATCCACCAGGTGCGTAATGCCGGCGACGACCTCGCCATCTCGCTGCACGTCTACGGCGAGGATATCGGCGTCTACGGGTCGAGCATCAACCAGTGCTTTGACGCGCTGCCGGTGCGTGCCGAGGACAGCGGCAGCGCCAGCATCGCCTGGCGGCGCGTAGTCTGGAAGTAGCCGGCGACTCAATCCACGCCGGCACCCTCGATGGGCTTCCTGCGCAGCATGCACACCGGCAGACGGAGACTCACTCTGCGCGCGGGGCGAGGCCGCCCTGCGTACCGGCGAGGATCTCGTTGTGGCCGAGGCCCAGCGTCTTGATCCAGCGCTGCTGGCCAAGGGTCAGGCCGATGAAGAATCCCAGCTCGACCAGCTCGGGATCGGTGAAGTGCTGATGCAGCTTCTCCCACAGGGCATCGTCGGCGATGTCGGCGTTCCAGATGATCGCGCTCGTGTAGGTTAGCGCCGCCTTCTCGCGCTCGCTGAACTCGTCGGA
>DASVAA010000232.1:0-8936 GCA_036376595.1 Ktedonobacterales bacterium
GCGGCGCAGCAGATGCATGATCTGGCCGGCGTCGGAGGCGAAGATGTTGGGCGCGCCGGCGTTCTCGTCGCGGTGCGTGAGGTAGAAGCCGAGGCCCGCCGCGATGGCGCTGGCGCCGACCACGCCGGCGCCCGCGCCCACCAGCAGCTTGCGCCGCGAGATGCCGCGCTTGCTGGCGGTAGTACCGCTTGCTCCAGCGGTCGCGCCGATGCCTTGGGAGCTGGGCGGCTGCCACCGAGCGCCCGCGCGATCTGTTCCTGCTGGCACGACCGTAGGCGCATCGGCGAACGAGCTGGGTCCAGGCGGCGGATGCAGCGGCCGGGTGGCCGACTCGTCGGACGAGAGGTAGCGGCCGCTCAGGGGATCGAAGGAAGGATAGCTCTTGTCGCTCATCGCAGACTCCCATCGCGCGGGCGCTCGCCGCTGATCCTGTGGCGCACCCCGCACGCCCTCCATTGTGCGCCGCATAGCTTGGGAATCGCTGAGGGTAGGATAATATGGCGCAGAGAATATCTGGGAGCGAGGTGGGCATGATCCACGACCGCGACCGGCTGCTGGCGCAGCTACGCGAGCTGCACGAGGAGATCCGCGACGGGGTGGTGCGCGCGACCGAGGCGCAATCCATCGAGGCGCTCTCCGCGGTGGCGCGCGACGACGCGGCGTCCGCCGATACGATCTTCGCCATCGATCGCGTCGGTGAGGAGCGGCTGGTCGCGTTCTTCGAGCGTGCGATCGCGCCGGAGCGCCCGCTGGTGCTGATCGCCGAGGGGCTGGCGGACGCCGGCTACGGCGATGGTGTGCTGCCGCTGCCGCGCGGCATCCCCGCCGAGGCGGCCGAGGTGCGCATCCTGGTGGACCCAATTGATGGCACGCGCGGGCTGATGTACCAGAAGCGCAGCGCGTGGATTTTGACCGGCGTCGCGCCCAACCACGGACCCACGACGCGCCTGCGGGACGTGGAGCTGGCGCTCCAGACTGAGATTCCGCTGGTCAAGCAGCATCTCTACGATGTGCTGTGGGCGGTGCGTGGCAAGGGAATACACGCCGAGCGGATGAACCGGCTGAGCGGCGCGCGCGAGCCGCTGGCGCTCCATCCCAGCCGCGCGACCGACCTGCGCCAGGGCTTCGCGACGTTCTGCCACTTCTTCCCTGGCATCGGTGGCGCTGCGCTGGCGGAGGTCGAGCGCCAGGTGATGGAGGCGGCGCTCGGCGAGTCGCCGGCCGGCGTCCCGGTGTGCTTCGAGGATCAGTACATCTGCAACGGCGGCCAGCTCTACGAGCTGATCGCCGGGCACGACCGCTTCGTGGCCGATCTGCGGCCACTGCTTCCCGGCTTCGACCGCCTCTGCGCGCATCCCTACGACCTCGCCACGGCGCTGATCGCCCAGGAGGCCGGCGTGCTCGTCACCGATCCGGCCACCGGCGCGCCGCTCGACGCCCCACTGGACGTCACGACACCCGTCGCCTGGGCCGCCTACGCCAACCCGGTGATCCGCGCGCTGGTCGAGCCGGCGCTGCATGCGGCGCTCGCGAGCGGCATGCATGGGACGTAGCAGGCTACGCGGGCTGGGCGATGCTGGGCACCAGTTCATCAGGCAGGCCGACGGAGAGATGGGAATGGACGCACTTCCATGTGCCGCCCTCCTGGTGCCAGACGTCGGTGGCGCGCAGCACGAATGCGCGCCCATTGGGCAGCGGCACGGTATAGCGGTAGGCAGCCCAGCCCATCGTGCCTTCCTGGCCGGTCTGGATCTGGATTTCGGCGGGCATCCCGCCGCTGCCGCCCTCAATCGCCGGGCGCGCCACGGCTTCAAGCTGTGCCACGCTCTCCATCCACTCGTTGGGAGCGGTGCCGATGAAGACCACGCCCGGCTCGCGCGAGCACGAGTCGAGGATCGCCTGCGCGTTCTTGGCAGCCATGTCGCGCAGACTGCGCATGACCATCGCTTGGATCTCTGGGGATGGCTGCATCGATCGCCCACACCTCCTCACCACTTGGAGACGTTTCGGCACGCTCGCCGACGTGACGGTGCAGTCTAACACGCTGAGGCGTTGAAAAGCAAGGGCATGCACCACCTCACGATGTATTGCGTCGAGATAGTGTCAGTGGCCGTACATCAGCGTCGCGGCGGCTCGCGCAGCTCGCGCACCGGCAGATAGCGCGCGAGCGCGGCCGGCAGGGCAATGCTGCCGTCGGCGCGCTGGCCGTTCTCCAGCAGCGCGGCGAGCGTGCGGCCAATGGCGAGCGCCGAGCCGTTGAGGGTGTGCGCAAATTGCGCATGCTTGCCGCCGGAGGGCTTGTAGCGCAGCCCCAGCCGCCGCGCCTGGAAGTCGCCGCAATCACTGACCGATGAAATCTCGACGTAGCCGCACTGCCCCGGCATCCAGACTTCGAGGTCCACCGTGTGGCGGCTGGCGAAGGGCAGATCGCGCGCGGCGAGCGCGACAGCGCGGTAGGGCAGCTCCAGCGCGCGCAGCACCGCCTCGGCGTCGTCCAGGATCGCGGTGAACGCCGCCGCCACACCTTCAGCGGTCACGATGCGCACCAGCTCGACCTTCTCGAACTGGTGCTGGCGGATCAGCCCGCGCGTGGCTGTCCCTGCCGAACCGGCCTCGCGACGATAGCATGGCGTCCAGGCGGTGTATGCCAGCGGCAACCGCGCGGCGGGTAGCGTCTCGCCGGCGTGCAGCGCCACGAGCTGCGCCTCGGCGGTCGGGCTGAGGTAGAGGTCATCGCGCGGGATGGCGTACAACTCCTCCTCGTGGCGCGGCAGGTGGCCGGTGCCCACCAGTGTCGCGGCCTTCAGCAGGTGCGGCGGCGCGACCTCGACGTAGCCGCGCGCGGCGTGCAGGTCGAGCATCAGCGCGGCGAGCGCACGGACGAGCCGCGCACCCGGGCCGATCAGCAGCGGGAAGCGCGGTCCGGCGAGCCTGGTCGCGCGCGGCAGATCGAGGATGCCCAGCGCCGCCGCCAGCTCGTCGTGGCGGCGGGGGGCGAAATCGAAGGCACGCGGCTCGCCCCAGCGGCACAGCTCGGTCGCCTCATCGGGCGTCTCTGGCGTCGGCAGGTTGGGGATGCGCAACAACGCCGCGCGCGCCCGCGAATCGAGCGTTGCGGAGGGGCGCCCGGTAGGTGACGGCTCGCCGGCCGCCTCTGACGCTCCCTCGCCCACGATTGATTCCTCTGCCACCCATTCGCCCCGCAGAGGCGACGCGGGCGTCGCCACTACACTGCGTGGATACGGCACCTCTGGCTCCCCCTCGCCCCGCAGGGAGAGGGGGCTGGGGGGTGAGGACCTGCGCCGCCTGGCATCCAGCGCCAGCCACTCGTCCAGCGCGCGCTCGGCTTCATCGCCGGCCTCTCGACTGCGCAGTCCCGCCCGCACGCCGTCAGGGTGCGCCCGGATGTAGCGCTCGTTCAGCATGTTCGCTCACCCGTCCACATCACGCCTGGTCCGCGTCACCGATCCAAATCAAGGCTCTGTAGATAGGGTACCACCCGATGCGCGCGGGCTACTGGACGCCGACGACGGTGACGTCGAAGATCAGCGTGGCGTTGGGGGGAATGACCGGGGGTGAGCCTTGCGCTCCGTAGGCTAACGCCGGCGGGATGATCAGACGCCGCGTGCCACCAATCTTCATCCCCGCGACCCCCTCGACCCAGCCCTGGATCACGCTGCCTTCGCTGAGCGCGAAGCTGCAGGTGTTTTGCACGGTGCCTTCGCAGTCGCCCGGCTGGTGCAGGAAGGAGCTATCGAAGAGCTTGCCGGTGCTCTCCACCCAGCCGGTGTACTCGACGATCACCGTCTGGCCGACCTGCACGACTGCACCGCAGCCGACCTGCACGTCAATCTCCTGCAGACCATCGCCGGTAGTGTTGATCGCACCCTTTACTGCGGGCGGCGAGGCTGGCGGAGTAACTACTCCAGTGTTGGCGGTCGGAGTGGGGCACGAGGAGACACCAATACCCGTGCTATGTGGCGAGGACGGACCACCGAGTGGCTGTTTGACGGTGGTGCAGGCGGCTAACATGACTGCCGCCAGGATGGCAAGAGTGCCGACGATACGCCAGCATGTAGTCGCCGACCGCCGCGGAAACGCACCATCCTTGTGGCTGTACCTGGCGAAGGTGTGCGAAGTATTGGGCGAGCCGGGGCCGGTGAGATCCGCCATGAAAAACCTCCCTTGCAGCCGGACCGTGCGTGCAGCGTAGCACCGAACAGTGGAGAGGGCAACAGGTGCGGGTGGTTGATCGAGAGCGCAGCGTGCGGTGTGCGCCGAATGCGAGCCCGCATTGTGGGCTTACGGTAGGGCGCCGTTCAGCGCGTTGCGCGCCGCCTCACGGCCGGCGTCCTTGATGCTCGTGCCGGTGCCGGTCGCCAGCAGCCGATCGGCGGCATAGACGCCGACCACGTAGCGCCGGTCGTTGGCCGCGCCGCCCTCTTCGAGCAGCTCGTAGCGCGGGACCATACCGGTCTGTCGCAGCACGTGCTGCTGCAACGCGCCCTTGGGGTTCTGTTCGCCCAGCGTCGCCTTGACCTCATCCACGAACGGCAGCACCTCGCGGTCTACGAAGGCCACCGCCGCCTCGCGCCCGCGGTCGAGGTGGATCGCCGCCACCAGCGCCTCCACCACGTCGGCGCGCAGCGATTCACGCGAGCGCTCGTTGAAGGTGCGCAGGCTCGCCGCGTCCACGCGGATGTAGCGGTCGAGGTCGAGCGCCGCGCCCACCCGCGCCAGCACGCGCCGGCTCACCACCTCCGACTTGAGCGCTGTCAGCTCGCCCTCGGTGGCGTGCGGATAGGTGCGGAAGAGGTGCTCAACCACGCGCGCGCCGATCAGCGCGTCGCCCAAAAACTCCAGCGTGTCGTACGACCCCGCCTGGGGCGCCTCAGGGACCGCCGAGTGGTGGGTGAGCGCGCGGACGAGCAGCGCGCGGTCGCGGAAGACGATGCCCAGCCGCGCTTCGAGCGCGGCCAGGTCGCCATCTGCGGGGGACGTCAGGGTTTCGGATCGCGGTGTGCTCATGGATGGATCGGGAGGCCGTTGCGAACGATGAAGACGAAGTCGGTCGAGCCGTGCGGATCGCCGAGCGGCTGGCGGGTCCAGAGCCAGTTCCACATGCGGTCCCAGGCGACGTTTGGCTGGAAGTGCGCGCCGGTCGCCGGTGGATAGCTGCCGTAAGTCAGGTAGTTGCCGAGGCCCACACCCCAGCTAAAGCCTGAGCCGGGGCACGGCTTACCTGGCGCCACGGCGCATGGCTGCGGCTTGTAGTCCTCGCTCCACCACGCGCGCAGGCGGTACTCCTTCATCTGCCAGCCCGTTTTGTGCTGCGCCATGAAGGTCTGTCCGTCCTGGGACTGCGCGTTGCCGGCGGGATCGAGGATCAGCACGTCCACTGGGGGAGCGTCTTTGCTGGCGACGGGATAGGCCCAATAGACGTTGGAGTAGTCACGCAGATACCAGTACCAGGGCCACTCCTGCCCGGTGCCGACGCCGATCTTGAGCTTGTGCTGGCCGTGGTAGAGCACCTGGTCGGCGTAGGCGATCTCGCGCATCACGTGCGTCACGTCGGGCGTGGTCTGCACGTAGACCATCATCTCGTTGGGACCCGACGCGGCATCGGGATGCGACAACTGGTACATCCCGTAGACGGTGGGGACGAGCAGCATCAGGGCAAGCACCAGCGCCAGCGGCGACAGCCCCATCCAGGGTGTTACCGGCCGCAGCGAGCCAGCGCGCCGCTCAGAGATGCGCCGTGCCAGCGCCACAACGCCTACCAGCACGCGCTCCAGCGCAACCGCCGCCAGCAGCATCAGCGGCAGCAAAATGTGGATGCTCAGCCACGGCATCTTCTCCGAGGCCCACGAGTAGATGAAGAGTGAGGCGACGAACCACCACACCAGGAAGATGCGGAAGCGCGTCGGCCGGAAGAGGCTGTAGACCAGTCCCGCCAGCCCGAAGACCAGCGCAAGCTGCTCGTAGAGCGGGATCAGCAGCAGGTAGTAGTACCACGGCTGGCCGCCGCGAGCCACCTGCTGCTGTTCGAGCCAGTAGTAGAGGCCCTGCCAGATGCCCTTGCCGATGCCGATGCGGAAGCCGTCGCCCCACCCCTGCACGACGGTGCCAGGCACAATCCAGTACAGCGCGGCAAAGATCATCCAGCCGACCACGAAGCCGACGAACCACTGCATCCACGAGATCGAGAGCAGCAGCCGCAGGAAGGGCTGCGATTCGGGGTCCAGGCGGTCACGCAGGGCCGCGGCGAGCCGCCCCGGCGCGGCGAGCATGTCGTCAATGCGCTCGGCCACCGGCGTCGCGGGGGGCACGCCAAGCGCGCTGCCTCCGCCCCCACCTTCTCCGCCTTCACCCTCCTCGTCGTCGTCTATCCACTCGACCGCCGGGAGCGGCTCTGGGACGGGCGCGGAGTCGCGGTAGATCTGCCACAGCAGCGCGGCGATCACCCCCAGCGCGATCAGGATGCTGGCGATCAGCAGCAGCGAGACGGTAGCGTTTTCGAGATTTGCTACCTGCACGTCGGTGGTCGCCGTATGCAGGTAGATTTCGTTGCTGACGTTGTTGACGATCTTGAGGCCAATGTAGGCGACGATGCCCGCGACGGCGCCAAAGAGCGCGAAGAGGCCCAGCCGACTGAAGAGCGTGCGCTCGCGTTCGGTGAAGGTATCGGGCAGCCTGCGCGCGACCCCGGAGGCAAGCTCCCAGAGCAGCAGCGCCGCCAGGAAGCCGAAGAAGATCACCAGCGTGAGGAAGATGCCCTCAAAGGTCGCGTAGGCCAGCACGGTGGCGGCGCAGAGCAGCACGAACCACTTCATCGTGCGCTCGCGGGCGAAGCGCACCGCGCAGACGACCATCGCGAACATGAAGAAGTTGAAGTAGACGTCCTCGCGCAAGAAGCGCGAGAAATAGACAAAGGCCGGCGAGATTGCCAGCAGGAACGCCGCGATGAGGGCCGTCACGCGCCCCAGCTCGCGCCGCAGCAGGACCGGCAGCGCGACGGTGCCGAGGCCGAAGAGCACCGGCACGAAGCGCGCGGTGGTGTCGTTGATCCACGGGTTGCCGATGGCATTGGGATCGAAGATGTGCTGCAAGCCCAGGATCACGGCGAACATCAGTCCCTCGGCGTGGAACTGGAAGGGACCGTGCAACAGCGGATCGTAGGCATAGCTCGACGGATTCTGCGCCCAGGCCAGCGAGAAGTAGGCGTGCATGCTTTCGTCGTGGTGCAGCGGCTTGTCGCCCAGGCCCCAGAAGCGCAGCACGGCGGCGAGGCCGATGACGGCGATCCACAGCCACTGCTCGACGGTGAGGCCGCGGATGCGCTGCCCCATCGTGCGTAGCGCGTCGCGGCTCCACGCTCCGGCCTCGCGCGCGAAGCGGCTGGCGGCGGATTCAGCGGTCGGCTCGGCCTCTTGCGACTGCGGGGGAGGGGGCAGCTCTGGCGGCGCGTCAATCGCTGAGGCGGCCAGGGTCACGGACGCAGCGACACCTGCTCCAGAGGTCGCCAGGACCGCCGTGCTCGCATCGTGCCGCTTCACCTGTCCGTTCGCCTGACCGTGCCGTGCGGGCGAGATAGGTCTCGCCCCGGCAGTCGCCGATCGCCGCCGCGCCTTCACGCTGCGCTTGTTGCTACGCTGCTGCATGCGTCCTTCCTCGTCGGTCACGCCGGCACCGCATAGATGGTGACGCCGTCGCGATTGTAGATCATGTGGAGAAAGCTCTGGAAGCGATTGAGGTCGGCGTGCGGATAGAGATTGCGCTCCGCCGCACCGACGTAGATCAGCCGCACGTCGTACTGTTTCAGCAGCGCGAGCACGGCGGCGTTGTCGGGATCGGTGTAGATCTGGTTGACGGCGGCGGTGCGGCGGTCGAAGATGCCGTACTCACCGGTGCGCTGCACCCAGCCGGCGCGCCACTCGCCTTCGTGCCCGCCCGGCCAGCCGATCAATGTCGGCAGCCCGGTGAAGGCTGAGATGCGGCTGTAGTGACTCCACTCGCAGCCCGGCGCCTCGACGATCACCGGCGAGCCGGTGATGTGCGTATTGAGCCAGGCGATGGCTTCGTCGTCGTGGGCGTTGCTGCCGGCGCCGACGAAGTTTGCGCAGTCCGCCGGCACGGTGGCCGAGTCGGTCGCCATGTAGGCCGTGCCGTCCAGGCTGTGCGGCAGGCTGAAGCCCGCCGTCTGATTCGACGCCGCCAGCACTGGGAAGACCAGCGCCGCGGCGACCAGCACCACCAGCGCCGCCATCCAAATCAGGATACCGCCCGCCGCGACACGACGCAAACCCGTTGGCCCATTCGCGGGAGCAGAGAGAGGAATCGCAGAGAACGCGGAGGTCGCGGAGGTTCGCGGAGGTCGCGGAGAGGGAGTTACGGAGAACGCGAAGGCCGCGAAGGAGCGCGAAGAACGCGAAGCGGGAGCAGAGAGTGGAACCGCAGAGGGCGCGGAGGACGCGGGGGACGCAGAGGATTGGGAGAGCGGGGATTGCGACGAGCTGCGCCCGAACCATGAGGGCCGGCGGATGAATCCGCGCCTACGGGCCTGCGGCCACGAAGCCCGCCTGCGCAGGCTGGGAGCGTGTGTGGGGGTAGGACGTGTCGCGCCAGCTTGTGCGGGGCCGACGAAGGCGAGAGTTGCGCCGGGAACCGGCTCGGTCGGCCCGCCAGGCGCGGTGCGCTCGACCGTGAGGCCGCGTGGGAGGGTGGTCACCGCTGGTGGGAGGGCGGCCGCGAGTGCGCGCCGGGCGGCGGAGAGCAGCCAGGCCAGCGCGGGTCCGCCGGCGATGCCCAGCAGCAGCCACGCCTGGAAGTAGAGCTTGAAGACGGTGTTCATGCGCGTCTCGAAGATGTCACGCAGGAAGACCAGCTCGCAGACGGCCGCCAGCGCCGCCGAGGTGCCGACCAGCACGAGCACCCAC
>DASVAA010000233.1:0-3531 GCA_036376595.1 Ktedonobacterales bacterium
GTCGCCGATGGGATTGCAGATCGTCTGGCGCAACCCGTAGCCGTGCATCAGGTTCCACAGCGCCTGGTCCATGATGCCCATATCTTCGGCGAAGGTCTGGTAGGCGTCGTGCTTGGCCCAGGTGAAGGCGACGAAGTAGACCACGAAGGCCAATGCTAGCAGCGCCACGGCGCCCAGCGCGATGCGGTTGCCGCGCGGCGCGGAGGGCAGCTTGGGGAAGGGATAGCGATCGGTGATGCGCATATAGAGCGCGCGGGCACGCGCGAGAAGCCGCCGCATAGTGGAGGAGGGGGAGGAAGAATCCACCACAGAGGAAACGGAGGGAATGGAGGAGGAGAGGGAGGGAGAAACCGCAGAGGACGCAGAGGACGCAGAGGACGCGGAGGAGGAGGGAGCAGGCGCGACGCCCGGCTCCTCAGGCGCGGCATCATCCTCGCCTGGTGCCGGAGCCACGGGGACGCTCTCGCCGTCCAGGGCAGTCTGCTCGTCGCGGGCGTCGGTCGTGCGATCCATCTCTAACGCGCTCCCGCCTGCGGCTGTGGCGCCGGGCGCGGCTCCGGCTCTGGATGCGCCTGGGGCTGCGGCGGCGTGAGCGGCGCGCCGCGGATCAGGTGCGCCCCCGCGATGCAGAGCAGCTCGGCGCCGGTATTGAAGAGCCGCGCCAGGAAGGCGATGATGATCCCCAGCGAGACCGGCGCGAAGCCCGCCGCAACCACCAGCACGGCGATCGCTGCCTCGCGGAAGCCGATGCCGCTGGGCGTGATGAACGACACAAAGCCGGTATCCCAGCCCAGCGCGTAGATCCCGGCGCCGATGAGAATCGCGGCGATGCCCGACACCGGGAGCGGCGCGCTCACCACCGAGCGCACCAGCAGGTAGAAGCCGGCCCCCGCCAGCAACCAGCTCAGCGCCCAGTAGAGCGTGATGATCAGCACGTCGCGGTAGCGCAGGCTAAACCGTACCGGCTCGCGTCCCAGCTTGCGCAGCCCGAAGTCGAGCGCGCCGCGCAACAGCCGCGGATGCAGTCCCAGCAGCAGCAGCGGAATCAGGATCGCGCCGATCACCAGCGGCGAGTCGTGCGGCAGCCGCGCGAAGAGGCCGGTGGTATCGGTCCAGAAGAGCAGCGAGATGGCAAAGACCAGCGCGGCGGCCGAAATCTTGGTCGCCAGCTCCACCACCATGCTGGCGAAGCCGGTCGTTTTGGCCACGCCCTTCTGCTCGGCCAGCACCACGCGGGTGATGATGTGCCACACGTTGCCGGGGATATAGCGCACGAATTCGGCGCTCAGGTAGATGCGCTGCGCCGAGAGCGGGTCGAGCCGGCTGCCCATGCGACCCAGGATCGCGCGCCAGATGAAGCCATAGGTGATCTCCTGGCCCACCAGCAGCGCGAAGGCCAGCGCGAACAGGCCCCAGTTGACGTTCCACGAGTAGCCTTGCAGGTAGCCCCAACTTTTCGCCAGCGCCGTCCCCAGGAAGACCGCGATCAGCAGCAGCACGACGGCCTGCACCAGCCGCTTGTGGCGCTTGAACGCGCCCATTGCCCGCGCGACGAAGCCGCGCCCTGGTCGCTCGGCGGGAGGCGCTATCGCGCGTGCTCCGTCGTCCTTGTTGCGCAGGTCGTCTACGTCACCCATGTCACCCATATCATCCATGCCGTTCGAGTCTGGGCCGCCGCTCACTCCAGCACCTGCCGCACGCTGTACTCTTCCTCGGGCCGATAGGCGAAGTGGCGGATCATCTCGCTCTGCAGGCCTGTGAGGATGAAGCTGACGCCGAAGATCAGCAGCAAGATGCCCACGAACAGCAGCGGCCGGTTGTGAATCTCCTGGTGCGAGCCAAAGGGCAAGAAGCGATCCGCCACCACGTAGGCGTCAATTGCGGCGCCGGCCAGCGAGAGCAGGAAGCCGATGGTGCCGAAGAGCCGCAGCGGCGTGCGCAGGTAGCTCATCAGGAAGAGCACCATCAGCAGGTCGAGGAAGCCGCGCATGAAGCGCCGCCCGCCGAACTTCGATTTGCCGTACTTGCGCTTGTGGTGGCGCACCTTGATTTCCGTGATGCGGAAGCCGCGCTGCTGCGCTAGCACCGGGATGAAGCGGTGCAGCTCGCCGTAGAGCTTGATGTCGTCGAGCACCTCGCGGCGATACGCCTTGAAGCCGCAGTTGATGTCGTGCAGCTTGACGCCGGTGGTGCGCGCGACCAGCAGGCGATTGAAGAAGTAAGAGGGGATGGTCTTGGTGATCGGGTCGTGGCGCGGATACTTCCAGCCGGAGACGAGATCGTAGCCCTCGGCGAGCTTTTCGAGGAAGCGCGGGATTTCAGTCGGGTCGTCTTGCAGGTCGGCGTCCATCGTAAAGACCACTTCGCCGGATGCCAGCTTGAAGCCGGCCAGCAGCGCGGGCGTCTTGCCGAAGTTGCGGCGCAGCCGCACCGCCTTGACGTGCGGATCGCGCTGATGGAGGTCGCGCATTACGGCGAACGAGCCGTCGCGGCTGCCGTCGTCCACGAAGACGATCTCGTACGCCTCATCGAGCTGCCCGAGCTGGGCGGTGAGCGCCTCGTAGAGCGGGCCAAGGCTCTGCTCTTCATCCTTGACCGGGATCACAACCGAGACCGCCACTCCCGCCGGCTCGCGGCCGTCGGGCGCCGGCGCGGGCACCGGGCCGGGCGTGGTCGTATCGGAGACGGCGAGGCCGCCGTTCTGAATCTGCTGCATGGTGTGTGCTACTCCACATGCCGTGGCGGTGGGGATGCCATCCCCTGTAAACCATGCTATTATCATACCGCGCGCCAGGCCAGTCAACGGCGATGGGACTGGCAGGCGAGGGGGTTACGGAGAACGCGGAGAGGGAGGGAGAGCAACCGCAGAGGACATGGAGGCTCGCGGTGAGGTCTTCGTAGGGGCGTCCGGTGGACGCCCGCCGGGCGGCGCATCACGCGGGCGCGAAGCGGTCCGGCGCGAAGGGCGTGAGGTCGAGCGCGGCGGGAGCGGGCCGGCCGAGCGCGAGCTCCGCGACGACGGCACCCGAATAGGGGCCGAGCTGCAGGCCGGAGGGACCGTGGCCGGTGGCGAGGTAAACGTTCTCCAGGCCCGGCGCGCGACCGAGGATCGGCAGCCCATCGGGACTCGCCGGGCGTAGTCCCACACGTGTCTCATGCACGGTTGCTCCCGCCAGGCCCGGCGCCACGCGCAGCGCCTCGTCCAGCACTTCGCGCAGCCCGGCGGCGGTCACGCGCGGATCGAAGCCCGCCTCACTCTCGCGCGTCGCACCAACCACCACCCGATGCCTAGGGAAGGTGAGCAGGTAATGTGAGTGGAAGCCCTGGATAATCGACCAGCGGCTCGTATCAGTGCCGGGCAGCTCCAGATGCAGGATCTGCCCGCGCTGCGGGAAGACCGGCAGCAGAAAGCCCAGCGCCTCGCCCATCTTGGCCGACCAGGCGCCCCTGGCGAGCACCACCGCGCCGGCCGCCAGCCGCTCGCCCCCGACCTCGACCGTTGTCACGCGGTCCCCCTCGCGCACAGGTGTC
>DASVAA010000234.1:0-19917 GCA_036376595.1 Ktedonobacterales bacterium
CAGCGCCACCGTGCCACGCACCGCGCGGCCCACGCGGCAGGTGAGGCCCACCACCTCGCCGCGCCGATTGCGGATCGCGCTGATGCGGTGCAGCGTGCGCTCGATCCCCGCCCGGTTGTCATCCCCAAACGCCCCGATGCGCCCCACCACCGCCGCCAGATCCTCACGGGTGACCGGCAGGTCGCTCAGCAGCGCTTCGCGATCGGGGAAGCGCGCCTGCGGCAGCCGGCCGAGGTCGAGCACAATCTCGAGCAGGTCCTCGCGATCGTCCAGCCGCTCGACCGCATCGCGGACATGGGCAGGCAGCACGGCGAGCAGGGCGCCGAGATCATCAGTGATGGCATGTTGCATGATATGTCGTTTCACCTTGTGCGCCGCAGAAAACCCCACCATGCAGTCGCTGGGGTAAACGCCGCGCTCCTGTTCTATGTTATACTGGCTGCTTGCTAAGCCGTTCTGGCCCTCACGAGGGGACGGAGCGAACGGTTGATACAGCACGGGCACCTTGCCAACGCAGCGTTCTGAGCGTTGCTGGGGGGGAAACCATCCCAGCGTAAAACGGTGATGGTCAACAGACGGGCCTCCAATCCTGTCATTGAGTAACCCGCGGCAGGAGCAATCCTGCCGGGCCGTTGTCATCCGGCCAAACGCGGACTGCGATGCTGCTTGCCGCAGAACTGCAAGCCCCCTCCCCTTCGCTAGGGGGTAGATGACCTTCGCTCAGGTGTGTCGAGGTATTTCCTAACCCCTTCACCCCATAGATTACCCGAGGCTCCAGAACGGCAGCCTCGCGCGCGCGCAACGCCCGCACGGTGAGGTGGCGGACGAGCAGGCCGTGCGTGGCGACATGCTCGAAGCCCGCCGTGCGCAGGCCGTCTACGGCCGCGCCCTCATATTCGCGCACCTGACACACCACCAGCCGCGGGTCATCGGTGGCGAGCGCCTCCAGTGCCGCGCGCAGCAGCGCCGGAGCGGCATCAGGCTCGTCGGGATGCGCCATCAGCCGGAGCTGATGGGGCTGCGTGCCGCGCCCGCGCCGCAGCCGAAGCCAGCCGCCGAGCCGCACCCCGCGGTCGCAGACGAACGTGATACACGCCCGCTCCAGCAGTGGCACGTGCCAGGTCCGCGCGCCGCCTGCTCGCGTGTGCAGCAGCTCGTCGGCGTTGAGGCCCTCGGCAATGCGCACACGGTGTGGCGTGCCGGCGTCGTAGAGCCGCAGCAAGCCCCAGGCGTCCTCGCCGTGCCAGTCGCGCAGCGGCAGATCGCGGCGTGCTTTGCCCAGGGCCGCCAGGCCAACGGCCGGTGACTCCAGCGCGTAGGTTAGCTCGCGGGCGTAGCGCTGGAAGCCCAGCTTGCCGAAGATCTCTAGCTCGGCGCAGTCGTCGTCCACACAGGTGAAGAAGCGCTGCACGCCGCGCATGATGGCAACGTCGAGCGCGCGCTGTGCCAGCTCGTAGAGCACCTCGTTGGGGTCGGCGGGCGGCGTCAGGTCCGGCGGCGGGTTGATGGCCGCCAGATACGTCAGGTCCCAGGCTTCGCGTCCTGGCCGGGGGACCGTCTGCGCCACGCCGAGCAGATGCCAGCGGTCTTCACAGATCCACGTGAAGGCGGTGGGCGTGAGGATGTGGGTGGCGCTAAGAAAGGCGGCGAGGGTGCTGCGCGGCTCCAACGAGGAGGGAGCCACGACGAAGGTTGCGAATTCACTCGACCGCGCGCGGGCGCGGCGGTCGAGGGCGTAGACGATGCCGGGCAGATCGACGTAGGGTACTGGCCGGATCATCCTGCTGAGACACCCCCTAGCGCGGACCTTCGACCCGCGCTGTGTCGCGCGCGGGCAGGACCGCCCAAACCTCGGCAGGTAGCGCGTGGGCCGCCCGCAACCAGGCGTGCGGCGTATGTCTCCGAGCGTCCACCGGACGCCCCTACGGACTCACCGCCCGTGCCTCGCGCACCATGCCAAGGAAGTAGTCGTGGAACCGTGAGTCGCCCGTGACCTCCGGGTGGAACGCGGTACCAAGGACGGGTCCCTGGCGCACCGCCACAATCGTCTGCTCGTCGTCTTCCAGCCGGCCGAGCACCTCGACGCCCGGGCCGACCCGCTCGACCGCCGGCCCCCGGATGAAGACCGCCGTGTAGGGCGTCTCTCCCAGCGCCGGCACGCGCACATCGGCTACGAAGCTCGCGCGCTGCGGCCCAAAGGCGTTGCGGCACGTCCGCACGTCCATCGTCGCCAGCAGCGGCTGCCCGGCGAGGGCGTTATCTGTCTCCTTCGAGAGCAGAATCAGCCCGGCGCAGGTGCCCCAGACCGGCGTGCCGGCGGCGATCAGATTGCGCACCGGTTCGAGCAGACCGTATTCGACCATCAGCTTGCCCATCACCGTGCTCTCGCCGCCGGGAATCACCAGCCCGGCGATGCCTTCCAATTGTTCAGGCAGTCGCACAGCGTGTGCCGCCGCGCCCAAGCGCTCCAGCGCCGCGATGTGCTCGCGGAAGTCGCCTTGCAGCGCCAGCACGCCAATTCGCTCAGTCGCCATACAGCCTACTCCGTTTGTCGTCCGTCTGGTGCCTCTGGCGCCCCCGGCCCAACGTACGGATTCCGATACGATTGTACCACGAACTCCGTCCGCCGGAGGTGCCAGATCGCCGGGGGGTTGATGGTCCGCATTCGCGCGCCGCGCCCCCTCAGCAGGCGGTTGCAACCGCGCCTGGAGGGCCTGCGGCCGCAAATCCCGCCGGCGCGGGTTAGAAGCCGCTTGCTCCTTCGCGCCTGCTTTGCAGACTGTGCGTTCGCCGTCACCCCTACCAGCCGCGCTGGGCCATCAACTCGCCTTCGGGAATCTTGCTCGTCTCCAGGCCGCGCATCGGCTCGCCCAGGCCGCGCGAGACTTCGGCCAGGATCGCCGGATCCTGGTAGTGCGTGGTAGCCTTGACGATCGCCCGCGCGCGGACCGGCGGGTTATCCGACTTGAAGATGCCAGAGCCGACGAAGACGCCGTCGGCACCCAGGCGCATGACCAGCGCGGCATCGGCGGGAGTTGCCACGCCGCCAGCGCAGAAAAGCACCACCGGCAGATGCCCAAGCGTGCGCACCTCGCGCACCAGCTCGTAGGGCGCGCCCAGCTCCTTGGCCTCGGTCATCAGCTCCTCTTCGGGGACGATCGTCAGCTTGCGGATGCCGTCGGTGATCGTGCGCAGGTGGCGCACCGCCTCGACGATGTTGCCGGTGCCGGCCTCGCCCTTGCTGCGAATCATCGCCGCGCCCTCGCCGATGCGTCGCAGCGCCTCGCCCAGGTTGCGTGCGCCGCAGACGAATGGAATCTCGAACGTGTGCTTGTTGACGTGGAACTCCTCGTCGGCGGGGGTCAGCACCTCCGACTCGTCCACACAGTCCACGCCCAGCGCCTGAAGGATCTCGGCCTCGACGAAGTGGCCGATGCGACACTTCGCCATCACCGGGATCGTCACCGCCTCTTTGATGCGCACGATCAACTCCGGGTCGCTCATGCGCGCGACGCCGCCCTGCGCCCGGATGTCCGCCGGGACGCGCTCCAGCGCCATCACCGCCGAGGCGCCGGCATCTTCGGCGATGCGCGCCTGCTCCGGCGTCACCACGTCCATGATCACGCCGCCCTTGAGCATCTCGGGGAAGCTGCGCTTCACCGCCGTCGTGCCTGTCTGCTTCTCCACGGTTTCTCCGTCTCCCCGGCCCGCCGTTGGGCCACGGGCGTCCACCGGACGCCCCTACGAACCCTCGCCGCTCGCGCGGGCGTCCACCGGACACCCCGACGCGATCCGCTGCCTCCCCTCGCCCAATGCCCGTAGTGGCGAGGCCTGCCTCGCCTCTGGCCTGGGCGTGAAGGCCCTGCATTGGCCTAGTCCAATTGATGATTTAACGCCATATCACTAGGCCATATCTGTTCGCATTGTACCATCCGATGCACCCCTCTGGCTACCCTTTCGGTGATCCAATCGCTCGAAAGAGGATTGCGCCGCCGCGCCGGTGGCTCAGCGGGCGGCATCTGTAGGCGGAGATGTCGGTTGCTTGCGCTGCCTTACGGGAATCGGCCATGCGATAAGGGGATGGCGTGGCTCACGTCCAGCGATCGGCCTGTGCGAGGGAGGCGCCGAGCGCGTAACCCAGCCACACGCCGAGCAGACCGCCAACCGCCGCGAACGTGGCAATGCCGGATGGGTAGCTCACTGGGAGCGCGGTGCCGGTGAGCACGCAGACATGCCCCAGATCGACGTTCAGCGTGCAGCGCGACGGGACGAGCGCCGTCACGAGGATGCCGGCGGCGAGCACGGTCGCGCCGAAGGTGATGGCGGCCAGCGCGCGGGGCGACGGACCATGCGGACCCACCGAGCGCGCCCGCTGGACCACGAGCGGATCGGCCATCGCCAGCGCGACCCCCAGGCTCAGCCCCGGCGGCCGCAGCGCTGTCGTGATGAACAGGATCATCCCGGCGAGGGGCAGCCCCGGCGACTGGGTGATGAGAGCGGGAGAGAACGGCAGCAGCGCGGGCAGTGCGACCACCACCAGTGCCAGTGCCTGGGCAGCGTAGAGGCTGCGCGCGTGTTGCGCCGGTCGTACGCGACGCGGCCACGCCAGCAGGACGAAGAACGCCGGGATGACGAGCGCGGGCACGGCCAGCACCAGCGGCGTGCGCGCGACGCCCCGCAGCCACGCCGGAAGCATAGCCAATGGCGCGACGTTGGCAAAGGCCGCGCCCAGCCACGCGACGGCGACGACCGCGGCGACGAGGCAAACCAACGCAGGCGAGAGCGGGCGCACACCACGTATCGCAGTGGCCGTTGCGGGTCGCTCTGCGCTTGGCTCGCGTGCCGCCATTATAGTGTCGCTCCTCCCGGGGCGGTGTCTCCGTGCCCGCCACGTCTTTGACGTCGTATACGGGCGCTTCCCTGCTTATCTCGCGCAATGCTGCGGCAGATGGAGGAACCTGGCTAGCCTTGCGCGCTCTGCGGTGCAAGCGACCGTGCCAGTGCTCGCTCCAGGGCGTCGGCGAGCGGCAATGAGGGGAAGATCTGGTGCGCGAGGTCGTTCGCCGCCAGCAGCACGCCGAAGCGGTAGAGCACGAATGCCGTCGGGCCAACCGGCACATAATCTCCGCCAACGGTTTCGACGGTTTGCCGCGCCTCGGTGAGCAGACACCCCTCAGAGGCCGGATTCGCCGCATAGGCACTGCTGTTGTAACCCGCGAGACCTTGCCCGTGGGTTATCGCCGCGATGGCCTCGGCCAGCACCCGGCTCGCCACATCAGACACGATCCCCCACGTAGGCCAGATGAAGGAGGCATCCCATGTGGCGCCATGCCGTCGCACGCCGAGCACCACCAGTTCGTGCGCATCGCCCGCGACCGGCGCCGCCGGCACGTTCGTCGCGACAACCGTTCCGTTCGCTAGGCCGAAGCGCCACGTGAGAACCAGATGTGCGGCGATGAGCCATGAGTTGGTGCCGGCGAGATCGGACGGCGGCTGGTCAGCATCATACGAGCGGCACAGCGCGACGCAGGCGCCAGTGTCTCCCGGCAGCGCCTGGCCGGGATCTTGATTCATTGCGTAGACCAGCGAGGCCACGAGCGGCTGCGTCGCCACATGCACCGCCCCATCGGCACCGAGATAGTGCTCGCCAACGGCTACCTGCGCCGGCGGAATATTCGCGTTCAGCGCGGCGAGCAGCGTCTGCTCAAGCGACGCCAGCGAATCAGACGGGAGACGCTCCGGCCGCGCTTGCAGGTCGAGTACGCGCGCCGCGCCGAAGGCATGGACCGGATCGTTGGGCGAGGGCTGCGCCAGCAGGCAGGTGTCGGAGCGTGCGGCGGGCACGCTCACCACGCAGCGCAGCGTGGGGAAGGGTGCCGCGCGATACTCGACGGTATGGCGGCCGTGGTCGAGCACGAAGGTCGGCGCGGGCGGCCCGGCTCCAACCGGCTCATTGGGCTGCCGCACCTCCAGGCTTGGCAGGTGCCCATCCACCAGCAGTGTGCCCCAGGGCACGGTATCCTCGATCATGAACGTGCCTGCGCCGATCGGCAGCGTCGCGGTGGGTACGGGCGTGGGAATGCCGAGCGCGGCGTGCATGCTCGCGCCCGCATCGGGCAGCAGCACCGCCAGCACCACGACGGCCAGCACGACCGCCCCACCCGCGACCAGCGCCCGGCGCAGCTTGGCCCGGCGCGAGAGCCTGTGCGGCGGTGTCTCGCGCTCCGGCTCGTCGGAGCGCGGATCGCTCTCTTCGGCGGCACGGCGCTCTCTCAAGGCGCGCGTACGCTGGATCTCGTCGCCCATGCGCACCCTCCCCTGGATGGCGCACGTCCCCCTGCTCTAGCATACACCGTAGGACGCACACGATGACGTCCCCACGAACGGAGCAAGCTCTCCCATGTCCCAGGCCAGCGACGACTTCAAGCGCCGCCTGCGCGAGGCATTTGACGCGCTCGAAGTCGGGCGCACGTTTACCTACCGCCGCACCTTTACCGACGGTGATGTAGCGCTCTTCTGCGGCGTCACCGGCGACCTCAACCCTTACCACCAGGATGCCGCCTTCGCCGCCGGGAGCTTCTTCGGCCGGCGCATTGTGCCAGGACTGCTCACCGGCAGCATGCTCACCCACATCGGCGGTCTGCTCGGCTTCCTCGCCACCGAGATGCGCTTCGAGTACGTCGCGCCGGTCTACGTCGGCGATACCATCACCTGCACCGTCACCTTCGTCGCCAAGGATGAGGCCGCGCGCATGCTCACCGGCTCAGGGACTGCCGTGAACCAGGATGGCCGTGAGGTGCTGCGGGCAACATTCAAGGGCTTCCCCAGCGATATCCGCCTCGCGCGCTAGCACTGATCCAACGGGCCTGACGCCGCATAGGCTGCTCCCCGTGCCAAGCCCCGCGCGGCCTGGCTCCCCACGCCTCCGCGGAGGAAAGGGGTCGGGGGTGAGGACCCTACGGTGCGGGCAACAATGCGAGCGTGGACGGCGCGATGGCGGGCAACTCCGGCAGGACGCGGCGCGTGGCGGCGTCGCCGGCGAAGAGCACACCGAAGCGATAGTACAGCGCCAGCTCCGACCCCACCGGCTGCCCGGCGGAGTCCAGCGGCTGCGCCATGACAAGGCAGCCGGCGGCGATGTGATCCGGCGCCGAGACGCACGAAAGCCGACCCGCAAGCCGGTGGAGTCCAAGCGCCGCCTGGACGCTGGCGGTGGCGACCGCGCACTCCGCCTGGCCGTCAATCGGCGCCGAGACGACACGCCAGGCACCGTCCCAGGCAACCTGGACGTCCACGTAGACCGCGGTTGGCGGCCCGGGCGCGACATCCCCGGCAAAGGGTTGGCCGGCGCCGGAGGTGGTAGGGGCATATTGCCATGCGAGCGCCAGCCGCGCGGCGAGCAGCCAGGAGGAGAGATCGCCCTGGTCGTGCGCATCGGCGCAGAGCGGGCGGCACACGTCGTCGGCACCGGGGCCGCTAACGTCCTCGCTGGTGTCGAGCGTGTAGCGCAGGGTCGCCGCTAGCGGTTCGCCCGCCGCCACGAGCCTGCCGTTCGCCGCGAGATATGGCTCGCCGGCGGCCAGTGTCGTCGCCGGCGACTGCGCGGCAAGCGCCGCCGCGACCGCGCTCACCAGCGCCTCGTGCTGGGCTGGCGGCAGGAGTGCGGGCGTCGCGCCCAGGTCCACGATCCGCGTCGCGCCGAACGCTTCGAGCGCGCCAGATGCCTCGTGCGGTCCGAGGGGACAGGTATCCGTTGGCGCCGCTGGCACGCTGATCGTGCAGCGCAGCGGGGAGAAAGGCGGCGCAACGTAGCTCAGGGAATGCGTGCCGCGTGTGAGCGTCAGCGCCGGGAGCTGGGCGCCCTGCGTATTGGGCGGTACCAGCGCGGTCCCCAGGTGTTGCATGGGCGTGTCGTCCAGGCGCAGCTCACCCCACGGCACGGTGTGGCGCAAGACCAGCGTATCGGCGCCGATGGCCAGCGGCGGCGGCGGCGCGGGCGTGGGGATGCGCAGCAGCGCCGCGAGCGTGGCCGGCGCCTGCGGAATGCCCAGCAGCAGCACCGCGGCGACCAGCAGCACCACGACGCCGGTGAGCGCGCCGCGCAGGCGGCGCGAGAGGTGCGGCAGAGCAGACACGGCGAAGCGATGGTGCGAATGCGGGCGCGCGACAGGCATTGCCGGATCGTCCGCGGCCGTATCATCCGGCTCGCGCAGGTCCGTCACGTCGAAATCGAACTCGTCCACTGCGTCGCGCTCCCGCTTCCGCTCGCTCGCGCCCCGCTGTGCCAGGCGGCGTGCGATCACATCCTATGGCGCCTGCGCTAGAATCTGCTGCGCGAGCGCCTGCTCGGCCGCGTCGGCCTGAGGCGCCTGCGGGAACAACGAGTGGCTCGCGGCGTCGGTCGCCAGCACCACACCGAAGCGATAGAGTATGGTTCCGGTCGCACCCTTCGTGCCATCGGGATTCATCATCTGGATGCTCTGGGCACAGCCATTGGCCTGATTCGCCGCCGGTACCATCGGCCCAGGTCGTGGCACCGTCGCGGCCGGTCCGCTGTCAGCCCCGCCGTAGTTGCCGACGACGGCTGAGGCGGCTTGGCAGACAAGCGCTTGGCCGGCTGACCTGTCGGACGCCTCAATCTTCACCTGCCACGTGCCGTCCCAGGTCACGTCCAGCGACACGCTTTGTATGAGTGACCCCTGCGATGGCGCGCCTCCCAAGGTGGTCCAGACCAGCGCCCCGTCGGCGAGCGGCGCCGCGCCGGCCGCCACCGGCACGTAGTGATACCCCTCGCGGACCTCGGCGGTCAGCCGCCACGATCCGGCGGCTGTGGGGAGGCTTGGGTCCTGGACCCCGGGGCAGAGGAACTGACATCTGGAGAGTGGGGCAACCGGCGCGCCCTGCCACGGCTCGCGAAAGAGGCTTACCTTCATATCTTGCGTGAAGGTGTGCGTTTGCACGTCGGGGCCGAGGTAGTGGTCGCCGGCGCTGGCGGCGACATTGGGCGTCGAGATGCTAATCGCCTTGGTGGCGGCGGCGACAAGGTCCGCCATCGGCTGAGCGGGCAGGTGGTTCACCGTCGCGCTGAGGTCGAGGATGCGCGAGACGCCGACGATCTGGCCGCGCATCTGCTCGTCCGGCTGGGCCAGGGGACAGGTATCAGCAAGCGCGGCGGGCACCGAGACGACGCAGCGCAGCGGCGAAAAGGGCGGCGCGGTGTAGACGACGGTATGGCGCCCGCGCGCGAGGAGGAAGCTCACCACGGCATCGCTGTTGCTGCCGGGCTGCACAGTGGTAAGGTCCACCGCGTCGTTGCGCTTGCCATCCACGCTGAGCACGCCCCAGGGGACCCGATGCTCGACGAAGAAGATGCTCGCGCCCAGCGGCAGCGCGGCGGTCGGCGTCTCCGTGGGAAGGTCGATCAGGCTGCCGAGCGCCGCTCTGGGATTGGGCTGCGTCGAGAGCAGCAGTCCGCTCACGGCAAGGAACAGCGCGAGCGCGCAGCCGCCGGTGACCAGCAGCCGATGCCGCTGCGTGCGCCGCGGGGGCGGGTGATGTCCACCCAACTGCTCGCGCTTCAGCGACACGACCTCCAGCTCACCCGAATCCACCGCGCCCAGCCCTTCCACTCATCATCCATGTCATCATCTATGCCGCACCTGCCCGCGGCCCGATGCCAGTATAGTGACTGCGCGGCGAGTGGTCAACGCGGTGGCGTCAGCCGCACGCAGACTCGCGACGCCGTTGCGACTCACGCCCAGGGGCGCTATACTGCAAGCGGCAAGGGCCATCCCAGGGAGCAGCACGGCCGGCAGAGGAGGCGCTCGTGACGAGATGTGAGAACTGCGGCGCGGACAGCGTGGATGCGCGCGGCGTGTGCCGCACCTGCGGCTGGCAAGCCAGCGACGACGTGACACTCGACGACGATTCGCCGTCGCTGGGTGCAACGCGCGCCGCCGACGTGCTGGAGCCAAAGGGCACTCGCGCGCCGCGGTCCGGCGGCGCCACGCCCCCACGCCCATCCACATCTGCGCAGTACGGCGCATCATCTGCTGGCACGCCGCCATCCCCACGCGGCGGCACTGGCACCGCGCGCTTCTGCGGCACCTGTGGCGCACGGCTTGAGCCGGGCGAGGCGTTCTGCGGCCAGTGCGGCACGCCCGTGAGCGCCGCGGGAGATTACACACGCAACGTGCCCGCCGGCTCGACCTCGCGCTACTATGTAGGCGGCAACGGCGGCTGGTCGGGCAGCAACGGCGACGACTACACCGAAGCGTTCACCGCGCCTCCTCTGCCTGCTGCCGCACCCTACAATCGGCCGTCCACCGCCGGCGGCGGACCTTACACGCCGCCCGGCTTCGGCGCCGCGACACCGCCGGCCACCGACCAATCGCGCACGGGGCGCATCGTCTTCGGCCTGCTCTGCATCCTGGGCAGCCTTGTCAGCGCGGCTGGTGCGGTGTATATCGCCTTCGCCAGGTGAGCCGGCCGCGTCCCGCGCCCTACGCTCCATAGGAGTTCCTCCCGTGACGTCACACACCAGGTCACAGGCGCACGCCGCCTCCGCCTCCTCCGCTTCTACCGGCGAGCCAGGCATCGGCAAGCTGGACTACGAGGCGATCGCCAACTTTCGCTATGCCATCCGGCGCTTTCTGCGCTTCAGCGAGCAGGCCGCGCGCGCCAATGGCGTGACCCCCCAGCAGCACCAGCTCCTGCTCGCCATCAAGGGTTTCCCCGGCCGCGACTACGCCAGCGTCTCGGAGCTGGCGGATCGACTTCAGACACGCCAGCACAGCATGGTCGGCCTGATCGACCGCACCGAGGCGCAAGGGCTGGTGCGCCGCGAGCAGGGCACGGCCGACCGCCGCCAGGTCTTCATCCACCTGACGCCTCAGGGCGAGAAGATGCTGCGCCAGCTCGTCGCGCAGCACCGCCGCGAGCTCGCCAGCATGCGCGATGCGCTGCTCGGCGTAAAATAACCCCGTCGTACCTTCCGTGATGCACCGCCGCATCGTGTCTTGCGTCGAGACCGCCTACTCGCACGATACCCGCCAGATCGTTCTCGCTCGCTCGCGGACAGACGGTTGATGCACGCGGCGGCAGGGGGAAGAGTCATGGATTTCACGTATAGCCAGAACGTCGAAGATCTGCGCGCGCGGCTCAACGCATTTATGGAGCGCGCCATCTATCCCAACGAGACGACCTATCGGGAGCAGATCGCGGCGGCGGGCAATCCCTTCCATCACACAGCGATCGTGGATGAGCTGAAGGCGCAGGCGAAGGCGGCGGGCCTGTGGAATCTCTTCCTGCCAGACGACGAGTATGGCGCGGGACTCTCCAATCTGGAGTATGCGCCGCTGGCCGAGATCATGGGGCGCGTGGGCTGGGCATCCGAGGTCTTCAACTGCGCCGCGCCCGACACGGGCAACATGGAGATCCTGGCGCAGTTCGGCACGCCGGAGCAGCAGAGCCGCTGGCTCCGGCCGCTGCTCGACGGCGAGATTCGCTCGGCATTCGCGATGACTGAGCCGGACGTCGCCAGCTCCGATGCCACCAACATCCGCCTGACCATCCGCCGCGAGGGCGATGAGTATGTGCTCGACGGCCGCAAGTGGTGGATCTCCGGCGCCGCGCGACCGCGCTGCACGATCCTGATCGTGATGGGCAAGACCGCGCCCGACGATCCCGATCGTCACCGCCAGCAGAGCATGATCCTGGTGCCCACCGAGACGCCGGGCGTCACCGTCGTGCGCAATCTGCCGGTGTTTGGGTTTGTGGACAACGAGAGCCACTGCGAGGTGACGTTCGAGGGGGTGCGGGTGCCGGCCGCCAATCTGCTCGGCGGCGAGGGAGACGGCTTCGCCATCGCTGAGGCGCGCTTGGGGCCGGGGCGCATCCACCACTGCATGCGCTGCATCGGCGCGGCGCAGCGGGCGCTGGAGATGATGTGCGCGCGAGTCTCGTCCCGTGTCGCGTTCGGCAAGCCACTGGCGCAGCAGGGGGTGATCCAGGAGTGGATCGCCACATCGGCGCTGGAGATCGAGCAGGCGCGCTTGCTGACGCTGAAGGCCGCCTGGATGATCGACACGGTGGGCAAGAAAGCGGCACAGAACGAGATCGCGATGATCAAGATTGTCGCACCCAACCTGCTCACGCGCGTCGCCGACCGCGCCATCCAGGCGTTCGGCGCGGCGGGCATCAGCGACGATTTTCCGCTGGCGCACTTCTATGCCGCCGGCCGCACACTGCGCCTGGCAGATGGGCCGGACGAGGTCCACAAGCGTGCGCTGGCTCGCTCAATCCTGCGCCAGTACGGACAGTAAGAGTACTGACCTGAACCGCTCAGGGCACGGGGGGAGAGGGAGAGCACGCGGAGGACGCGGAGGGAGGACGGAGATGAGGTGCGTGCGAAGAGGGTTTTTTTCTCTGCGTCCTCTGCGTCCTCTGCGATTTCTCCCTGTGGCTTGTGTTGTCCTGAGTTCTCCGCGGTCTCCGCGCAACTCCGCGGTCTCCGCGTTCTCCGCGTTCTCCGTAACCCTCTATTCTCACCGGAGGAAGGTGGGTGCGCGAGGAGGAGGTGCCGTGTGAGAGCGGTGGTGTGCCGGGAGTACGGGCCGCCGGAGCGGCTGGAAGTGGCTGAGCGGGAGTCGCCGGCGCCGGGGAAGGGCCAGGTGCTCGTCGCGGTGAAGGCGGCAGGGGTGAACTTCCCCGACACGCTGATCATCCAGGGCAAGTACCAGTTCCAGCCGCCGTTGCCGTTCACGCCCGGCAGCGACGTCGCGGGCGTCGTGCGCGCGGTGGGCGAGGGCGTGGAGTCGGTGCGCGCGGGCGACCGGGTGATGGGCTTTACTGGGACAGGCGGCGGCGGCTTCGCCGAGGAGGCGATCTGCGACGCGCGCAGCGTTGTGCCGATCCCGGCGGGCGTCGAGCTGGTCGCGGCGGCGGCCTTCGGGCTGACGTACAGCACGTCGTACTACGCGCTCAAGGACCGCGGGCGCCTCCAATCGGGCGAGACGTTGCTGGTGTTGGGCGCGGCCGGCGGGGTGGGGCTGGCGGCGGTGGAGCTGGGGCGCGTCATAGGGGCGCGGGTGATCGCGGCGGCGTCGAGCGACGAGAAGCTCGCCGTCTGCCGGCGCTATGGCGCCGAGGAGGTCATCAACTACGCCAGCGAGGACCTGCGCGAGCGCATCAAGGCGCTCACCGGGGGCGAGGGCGTGGACGTGGTCTTCGATCCGGTGGGCGGCTCCTACGCCGAGCCGGCGCTGCGCGGCATGGGCTGGGATGGCCGCTATCTGGTCGTCGGCTTCGCCGCGGGCGAGATTCCGCGCATTCCGCTGAACCTGCCGCTGCTCAAGGGCTGTTCGGTCGTCGGCGTGTTCTGGGGCAGCTTCGCCGCGCGGGAGGCCGTGCGCAACGCCGAGAATCTGCGCACCCTCGTCGCATGGCTGGCGGACGGCACGATCAAGCCGCTGGTCTCGGCCACCTACCCCTTGGAGGAGGTCGCGCGCGCCCTCGACGACATCCTGCAACGGCGGGTGACGGGCAAAGTGGTGCTGGTGATGTGACTGAGTAACAGAGCGCCGAAGGCTCGATGAAAGGTGGTGACGGCCGATGCTCGATCAGCACTTTGCGTTCTGGCCGAAGCGTGTCCCGCGCTCGCTGACCCTGCCCGAGACGACGCTCTGCTACAACCTCGAAGTCTCCGCCACGCGCTACCCGCACAAGACGGCCGTGGTCTACTATGGGCGCGAGTTGACCTATCGCGAGCTGCTCCACGACGTGAATCGCCTGGCTGGCTACTTGCAGTCGGTCGGCGTTGGGCGCGGCGACCGCGTGCTGCTGTACATGCAGAATTGCCCGCAGTTCATCGCCGCCTATTACGCCATCTTGCGCGCCAGCGCGGTGGTGGTGCCACTCAACTCGATGCAGGTGACGAACGAGCTGCGCTACTACGCGCAGGATAGCCAGGCGGCCGTCGCGCTCACCGCGCAGGACCTCTATCCCCAGCTCGCGCCGCTGCTGCGCGAGGGCATTCTGCGCCACGCGATCGTCGCCGCATACGCCGACTACGCCGGCGAGGCGCTCGACATTCCCATCCCGGAGGTCGTCGCCGCGCCGCGCCAGCGGATAGACGATGCGGGTGTCACGCTCTGGTCGGAGGCGCTGGCGGCCGGACTCGCGCCGGGTCCACTGCTGACCGGCCCGGACGACGTCGCGGTGCTGCCGTATACCTCCGGCACGACCGGCGCACCGCGGGGCTGCCTGCATACGCATCGCAGCGCGATGGCCAACACCGTCGGCGGCGCCGTCTGGACACAGGGCACGCAGAACAGCGCCGTGCTGGTGTCGCTGCCGCTCTTCCACGTGACGGGCATGCAGGGCAGCATGAACGCCCCGATCTATCTCGGCGCCAAGATGGTGCTGATGACCCGCTGGAACCGCGACGCCGCGGCGGCATTGATCGCGCGCTACGGCTGCACCGGCTGGACCAATATCAGCGCGATGATGATCGACTTCCTCGCCAATCCGCGGCTCCACGAGTACGATCTGCATTCACTGGAGGGCATCGGCGGAGGGGGCGCTCCACTGCCGTCGGCCGTCGGCGAGCGCCTCTCAGACGTGACCGGCCTCCACTACATCGAGGGCTATGGGCTGTCGGAGACGATGGCCGCCACGCACATCAACCCCTCCGACCGCCCGAAGCTGCAATGTCTGGGCATCCTGATCTTCGACCTGGACGCGCGCGTGATCGATCAGGAGACCCTGAGGGAGCTTGGTCCCAATCAGGACGGCGAGATCATCCTGTCGGGGCCGCAGGTCTTCCAGGGCTACTGGAACAAGCCCGACGAAACCGCGCAGGCGTTTCTCACGCTGGATGGCAAGCGATTCTTCCGCACCGGCGACCTCGGCCACTACGACGACGAGGGCTACTTCTTCCACGTCGATCGCCTCAAGCGCATGATCAACGCCGCCGGTTTCAAGGTCTGGCCGGCAGAGGTCGAGACCCAGCTCTATCGGCACCCCGCGGTGCAGGAAGCCTGTGTGATCGGCGTGCCGGACCCGCGGCGCGGCGAGAGCGTCAAGGCGCTGATCATCCTGCGCGAGGCTTACCGCGGGCGGACGACGCCCGAGGAGATCATCGCCTGGGCGCGCGGGGAGATGGCGGCGTACAAGTCTCCGCGCGAGGTCGAATTCGTCGAGAGCCTGCCGCGCTCGGGGAGCGGCAAGGTGCTGTGGCGCGTGCTGCAAGAGCAGGAGCTGGAGCGGCGCCGGGCGGCAGTACAGGCGGACTGACCCCAGAGGAATGTTGCGGCGGCAATCGCTGTCCGGCGCTACGGGGCGTCGGTATGGCCGGCATCGGCGCGTTGCACGCGCTGCGCCTCCCGCGCTGCCCGTTCGGCCCGCTCTTCGTCTTCCTGCTGCTGATACCAGGTTCGGCGGCCGGCAGGCTGGGGATATTCGCGCAGGAAGCGCCGGCCCAGCACCCAGCCGATGCGCCCCAGGATCACCGCGAAGAGCAGGGCGAGCAGCAGCGTGACCCCAATTGCCAGCGGCGCGGGCATCAGCTTGTTATCGCTGAACTCGGCGATCGGCGCGCCAACCGCGCCGCAGAGCAGACACGAGACGATCAGCCCCAGCAGGCAGCCCAGATAGCCGCCGTGCGTCGGCCAGTCGTAGCCCGGTGGCACCGCGCCCTCTTGCGGGTCCTCCTCGTCGGGCGCGAACTCCGCCGCCTGCCGGCTGGGAAGCTCATCGGCTGCTGGCGGATCGCCCTGCGGGACATCGGGTTGTGGGAGGTCAGAGGGCGGGAGGTCAGAGGGCGGGAGGTCAGAGGGCGGGAGGTCAGAGGGCGGGGGCAGGCTCGACACGACAGTGCTCGCTTTATAAGGGTCTTGGATGCGGTAGGCTCAGGTGAACGGGCGCGCCACGCACACGCGGCTGTCTGCAACGCGCACGGCGGGGCGTTGCGTGCCCATCACCTTAGTATAGCGCCGCGAACACCACAGCGTCACAGGCTCACAGCGTGCCGAACTGGCGGTCGCCGGCATCACCCAGCCCAGGGCGGATGAAGCCGACGTCGTTGAGACTTTCGTCGAGCGCGGCGAGGTAGATTGGCACATTGGGGTGCGCCTCGCGCAGCTTCTCCAGCCCGTACGGCGCGCCGATCAGGCCAACGTAGCGCAGGTGGGGCACACCGTAGCGCGAGAGCGTGTTGAGCGCGTCGATCGCCGAGCCGCCGGTCGCCAGCATCGGATCGACGGCGAAGCAGACCTGGAGGTTGTTGGCGCGCGCGAGATTGTTGTAGTACTCGATCGGCTCCAGCGTCTGCTCGTCGCGCCGCAGCCCCAGGTGCCAGACCTGCGCGTCGGGCAGCACCTGGCGGAAGCCCTCGGCCAGCCCCAACCCCGCGCGCAGAATCGGCACGATTCCCACACCGCCCGCCAGCATCCGCGCCTCCATCGGCTCTAGCGGCGTCTCGATGCGCACGGGCGTCGTCGCCAGGTCTTGCGTGGCCTCGTAGGCCATCAGCGTGCCCAGCTCGCGCACTAGACGATAGAAGTCGCGAGGCGGGGTGGTCTTGTCGCGCAAGAGAGCGATCTTATGGGCGACGACGGGATGCCGCGAGATATGCACGCCGGGCAGCCCCAGCACAGACTCGCGGCTGGGCTGCGGCACGCCGCGCATCGGCAGCGTACGGTCAAACGTCGGCTCGTCGGGCATAGCTACAATCTCCGCTCCTGCATACACGCTGCCGGTCGGCCGCGCCCCGCGGCTCACCATGCATGAGGTGCCCCGGTGCCGGGCCGCCGTGCAGTGTCGCACATCGTCTCGCGGCCGGTCAAGCGGTCCCATGCGGCCGGCGGATGAATCCGCGCCGAGGGGCCTCTCGGCCACCAAGCCCGCCTGTGCGGGCTGGAGAGGCAAATGATGACACGAGCCGGCCCTGGGCAAACACTTTCGCGCGCCCATCTCGTCCCTTAGACTGATGACGTCATCATGCGGATTGGCAGTCAGGGCGGAGGCGAGAGGCGCGGATGGTTGACGAGGGGGGCGGGACCATAGCAGCCGGCGGCGGAGGGCGCAATTCGGCGCTCGCGGCGCCGGACGAGCTTGCCAGCCGCGAGCGGTACATTGCGCTGGTGCAGCCGCATCTGGGCGCTGTGCTGCACCTGGCAACGGCGCTGGTGGGCCCCGCCGACGCCGAGGACGCCGCACAGGAGGCGATCCTGCGCGGGATGCAGGCGTGGCCGGCGCTGCGCGACGAGCGCGCGCTCAAGAGCTGGCTGCTGCGCATCGCCTACAACGTCTGCATTGACCTCAAGCGCGGGCGCTTCGGCACTCACCAGCTTCGCACGCAACCGCTCCCAGAGGCCGACGACGAGGCGCTGATCGCCCCGCTTGCCGGTGACCTGGGCGGTGATCTGGGCGGCAGCGAGCACGCCGCCGCGCTCGACCTGCGCGCGGCCGTCAACGCGCTCGACGCCGGCCTGCGCGCGGTGGTGGTGCTGCGCTACTACGCCGGTATGGACGCCACCGCCATCGGTGCTGTCCTGCGCTTGCCCCCCGCGACGGTGCGCACGCGACTGCGCCGCGCGCTGGCGCTGCTACGCCACGACCTGTATCCACACGAGAGCCTTCCTGGCCTACACACAGAGAAAGGGGGCCGGTAGTGATGCCAAGCCAGCCCCATAACCCCAGCTCACAATCCTTTGACGGTCTGGAGCCGGAGCTTGCGCCCGGCGACCCCGTGGAGCGCCGCCTGCTGGCGGATGGCGCACGCTGGCGCGCGCAGAGCGCACCCGCCGTCGAGCCATTCGCCCGGCGCGTGAACGCGGCGCTGCGCGAGAGCCGGCTCCAAGCCGATACATCTGTAGAGGAGCGATCGATGTCGCAACGTATCGTCACCCCGCCACCTCGCGTGGCATCCCAGCCCCCACGGCGCCGTCCGGGCAAGTGGGGCACGCTCGTCGCCGTCGCCGCGGCGGTCGTCGTCGTCGCCATGCTGGCCTGGGTCTTTCAGTCCATCTCACACTCACATCTTGCCAGCCGATCCGCCACGCCGACGCCCGACTACGCGGCGCACATCACCCATCCGCGCGGGCACTGGGCGGATGTCCTCGAGTACAACGAGGCCAATGCCACGGTCACCGTCGCGCCGAGCGATCCGCGCGTCGCCTACCGAGCCATCCCGTCGCTGTCTAACCCGACGGTCACGGCACTCGCGCGCACCGACGACGGCGGCGCCACCTGGACGACGCTCGCGCTGCCCACCGACGACGGCGGCTGGTTCGGCGGCCTCGCCTTCAGCCCGCTCGATCCGCAGACGGTCTTTCTGACCCTCTTCTCGGACCAGAGCAATCCGCATTGCCCAGCGTACGCGCTTCCACCCGGCACCGATGTCGGCCCCGCCGCGCTGAGGGCTTCCAGCTTGCTGCATGCCAGCACTCAGCTCGGCCCCCTGCATCCCATCAGCGGCGGCTATTCGTGCTCCTTCCAGTACGTCAGCCATGATGGCGGCGCGCACTGGTCGCACCCGGCGTTCCCCTGGCAGGCGCAGCACCTCGCGGACCTCGGCGGCGCTCTGGGCGCGCCGGTGCTGGCGCAGGGCAGCATGCTTTTCGCCGCGGTGACTGACAACCTCAACGGTCAGGCATTTGACGGCATGCGCCTGGCGGCGAGCCGCGATGGCGGCACGAGCTGGACTGCCGCGGACAGCGCTATTTTCGCGGCGGGCCAGATCGTCACCAGCTACACGGCGATCCCCGGCACGACCACGCTCTACGCGATGAGCGTACCGCAGCAGACCCCCGCAGGTCAGGAATCCACAGCCATGCTCTGGAGCAGCCAGGATGCCGGCTTGCACTGGGCGCGGGTCGGTCCAGCGCCGCTCGCACAGGCGGATCTGATGGGCGCCGTCGTTCCTGGTTTCGGTTCGATACTCTATGCGGGTGGCTTGAATCCTACCGGCCCCGACGATCCGTTGCCCGACTACTTCAGCCGCGACGGCGGTCGTACCTGGGCGCACGTGCCCGGCGACGGAAGGCCGCAGGGCCTACGTACCGGGCCGCCGCTCACCACCATGGCCGACGGCTCGCTGCTGCTGGTGTTCAGCGACGCGCCACCACCGAGCCCCCCCGGCACAAGCGTAAGCACTGGCAACATCACCGACTCGTTTTACGCCTGGCGGCCGGGCGACAGCGCGTGGTTCCAGGTGACGCCGACGATCGTCACTCCGAGCAGCAACTTGTGGACGCAGTCGTGGCTCACCACGCCAGCTAATAGCCCGCAGACGCTGTGGATCGTCGTCCATCCGCAGCAGGGCACAACCTACACCGTGCGCAAGTGTGTGCTAGACTAGGGTCCTCACCCTCGGCCCCTCCGGGCGTACACCGTACGCCCCCAAGAATCCGCGTAGAGGTGTGAGGGGGTGCATAGGGGGCGCCCGATGGCGGGCGCCCCTTGCGTGCGCGCGGAGCGGCGACTCGGAGGCGGCGACAATGACCTTCTCGATTGTGGGCTGCGACCCGGCGACCGGCGACCTGGGCATCGCCGTGGCCTCGAAGTTCCTGGCGGTGGGCGCGGTGGTGCCGTGGGCGCATGGCGGCGTGGGGGCGGTGGCGACTCAAGCGTGGGCCAACACGACCTATGGGCCGACCGGGCTGGAGCTGCTGGCGGCCGGCGCCTCGGCGGAGGAGGCGGTGCGCATCCTGACCGCGAACGACCCCGGCGCACCCTCGCGGCAGCTCGGCATTGTGGATGCGCGTGGCCGTGCCACCACCTTCACCGGGCCGGAGTGCAACACCTGGGCGGGCGGCGTCGCGGGGGAGCACTGCGCGGCGCAGGGCAACATTCTGGTGGGCAAAGCGACGATCGTGGCGCTGGCGGAGACATTCCAACGGACAACAGGGCCGCTGT
>DASVAA010000235.1:0-28898 GCA_036376595.1 Ktedonobacterales bacterium
GGGCGCGGGTGCTGGCGGCGGCCTGCATGCTGCTGGCACTGGGCTCGGGCCTCTTCGTCGCGGCGGCCAACGCGCAGCCCGGCACACCACTCTTTGGGCTGCACCGCGCGGAGCAGTGGGTGCAGGTCGTGCTGGCCTCGCCGGCCGACAAGGCGCGACTGCACCTCCAGTACGCAGGCGACGCGCTCGCAGCGCTCGACAGCGCGGTGGCGCGGCACAGCGGCGATCCCGCCTACTCCGGCGCGCTCGATACCTTGCGCACCGAGTTGGCCGCCGCGACTTCGGCGATCGCGGCACTGCCCGCCGGCCAGACACACGATACGCTCGCCGCCCAGCTCGCGACGCTTCAGCAACGCGCCCGCCCCGACCTGCGCGCCGCGCTACCCAGTCTCGGCTGGGACGATCGCGTCGCGACGACCGCCACACTCGGCGCGCTGGGTGAGAACGTGCCGCGCGTGAGTGGCGCGGCGATCCACGCGATCGCCGGACAGGATGGGCAGACCGCTCAGGGCACAACGCACGGCACACGGCCGGTGCAGATCGTGGTCAGCGGCAGTGCCTTCGCCGCGGGCGCGCGGCTGGTGATCAACGGGCAGCCGGTGGGTACGGTGCTCGCGGTCACAGATGGCACGCTGGTCGCGCAGGTGAGCCTCGATCCCGCGGCAGCGCACATCGTCTCCATCGGCGTCGAGAATCCCGATGGCACCGCGGCGCAGACGACCGACGTCGGCCACGGCGCGGCGGTCACGGCGACGCCCCTGCCGACGGCGACGCCGACGCATCATGGGGGGCACGGTGGCCATGGCGGCCACGCATAGGCAGCCGCTTCATCCCAGAGGGAACGGAGTGGACGGAGCGTGCGGCGGAGGAAGGAACCTTACCCGCCGTCCATTTGCAGCGGTGTTCGCCCGCATTGTTGCCCCAGGCCAACCCGGTGAGGTTTCCGTGGCTGCGCGTTGGAGAAACAGGGATTCCAGGGATTACCCGTGGGACTTCAGCCCACCACCTCCTCGCCCTACGATTCGCTCGTCCAATGGGCCGACGCCATGAGTGGCTCAGTTCAGTGGCTGGGTTCCTTCGCCGGGTCGTGGCCGTGGTTCTTGAGCGCGTCGCGCCAGTGGGTCGGCGTGTCCGGGTGCAGTGGGTCGGGCCGCGGCGGATTGGCAACGTGCTCGTGGATGTCGTCGATCGTGTTGCGCATGTCGTGCAGGTCGCCGACGGTGAGCTGTGGCATGGGCGTTTGCAGCCATTGCGCGATGCGCGACACGAGCGCGTGATCGGGCGCCGCGCGCGACTGCGGCGTCGCCTCCCAGTGCGCCAGGTCCTCCGGCGACATATTGACCAGCCGATGAAATTCGTTGACCGTCCAGGTGATGTCGTTGGTGTCGCCCGGCACGCTGTTCGTCTCGGCCCAGGACATCGCTTCAGGCTCCTTCCTCCGCTCGCTCGTTCACGCTGCCGGGCGTCCACCGGACGCCCCTACGCGTCTTGCTCGCCCTCATCTGCATGCACCGCTGCCCTCACACGCCCCGACAATCCGCAGGATGCGCGCCGGGAGGGGAGGTCAGCCTCACTCTACACTGCGCCGCCCTGAGCCACGAGCGGGCGCGCGGGGCCGGCGGCAAGCAACCGCAGCAGCACCTTCGCATCGCGCACGGCGTAACCTTCGGGATCGTTGTTGAAATAGGCGTACACGTCGAGGCCGGCGGCGGCATCGGTGGCGATGCACCCCGACCAGTAGGCCAGCTCGTCCGCATCGAGGCCGATACCATGCTGGCCGGAGTGGAAGCGGATGTAGCGGAACGGCCCCACAGCAGGCACATCCGCCGGCGTGGTGAGCGCGCCGCCGACGGCGACGACCAGCGCACAGTTGTTGTCATGCAGGATGTCGAGCACGCGCGGCGTGTACCACGAGGGATCGCGGAACTCAAAGGCGTTGCGCGCGTCGCGCGGCAGCAGCGCGACGAACGCTGCCAACCGGTCGGGGTCGGCGCGCCAGTGCGGCGGGAGCTGATACAGGTACGGGCCGCGGTCGGCGCCCAGCCCGCTCGCCGCCTCCACCAGCCGCGCCAGCGCCTCCTCCACGTCGCGCAGCTTTTTGAGGTGGGTGATGTAGCGTGAGGCCTTGGCGGCGAAGACGAAGTCGCCATCCACGCCCGCCACCTCGGCACGCCAGCCGGCGAACTGCTCGCGGGTCGGCAGACGGTAGTAGCTGCGGTTGATCTCGACGGTATCGAAGTGCCGGGCGTAGAAGCGCAGCCGCTCGGCGTGCGGCAGCCCCGGCGGATAGAAGCGCGCGTTCCAGTGGGGGTAATCCCATCCCGACGTGCCGATGCGGATCATGGGCCGGCCTCCTGGCCGGCCTCGCGCGCACGGCATGTGCCATGGCGATCAACCAGCGGAGCTACTGGCCGAAGAGCGGTCCAGGGATGCCGAGCGCATGCGCCGCAAAGGTGAACGCGAAGCCAACGGGCAAACCCACCGCCAGAGAGACACCCACGGCGAGCCATACCATGGCCGCTCCCCGTCTGAGATCGACCGACCACACAGCCGAAAGCAACAGCACCAACATGTATCCCAGGAACGGGGCTATCCACAGCAGCCCGATGGGGAACGACAAAAACGCGAGCGCCAGGCCAGCCAGGGGACCGGGCGGAGTCGCGTGCATCCACTGGAGCATGGCGGCCAACCCTAGTGCGAAGATGGAGTTGACACAACTTGCCAACCCAAGCGCGGGTTGCGCCAGCACCCATGGTGGGAGCAGCGCCTTCCACTGCGCGCGCAGTCCCCCTCCCGGGTGCGGCCGCGTGACGATGGCAAGCGCCAGCAGCACCGCAAGCGTAATCGGGAGCACGGCGAGGGCATTTGCCACCACGCGCACCACTACAAGCTCAACCGCCGGATGGACAAGGTAGCGCCCTAGCGGGTTCAGTTCCAGGCTGCCCACGTTGGCGACGTGGAAGGTATCGATCGCCGCGGACGCGCCGATCAGCAAGCTGCCCGCGGACAGCGAGGCAACGATCCATACCAGCCCAGCGCGGCGCCCCCACGCGCGAAACGTTGCCGGCGTTGGGCGGATTGCCACGCGCCACCACGCCCGCACGATTGGGCCGGTCGTGTCCTCCGCCGGCCGCCCGGCGTCGGCGAGCATCAAGCCGTGCCGCAGTTGGGCAAACACCCCAGGGCGCGCGGATAGACCTTCCGTCGCCATCTCTCCGACCCTCCATCGCGCCCACATTCACGGTGTCCGCTTGCACTCACCATTGTGCAGCGGGCGATGGGCCACGTCAACAGGTTGGGGTAGGCGCCGATGCGCTGTGCGCGAGCGGGCGAGCCATGGCTCGCCCCTACAGCCGATGCCACCACGATCTCGCTGAGGCCGCGTCAGCCGCCAAGCGATGTAACATCCTGCTGCACGTCGGTGATCTCCACATCGGGGCGCGACTGCTCGATGTAGCGGATGGCGCGGTCGAGCTGTTCGGCGGCGTGGCCGGCCTCGCTGCTGACGTAGGCCAGGCCGAGCACGGCGAGGTTCCGCACGTCCTGGTCGGCGACCTCGGCGGCGGCGACCTCGAGCTGGTTGCGCACTTTGGCGAGCACCGAGCGCACCACCTGGCGCTTGTCCTTGAGCGACGCGCTCGCCGGGATGCGCAGCGTCACGCGGGCCATCGCGGTGTACATGGGGGCAGTCTCCTTACGGCTGGAGTGTCATGGGGTGGCCTCGCCCAGCGTCTCCGCCGGCTTGTGCCGCTCGCCCCGCACGACGAGCAGCAGGCTCAGGCCGATCAGCGCGGCGCCGGCGACGGTGGCCCAGGTGAGGGTATCGTGCAGCAACAGGATGGCGATCGCCGCACCCAGCAGCGGCTGGATGAAGAGCGTCGGCGCGGCGGCCGAGGCATCCAGCACGCTGAGGCCGCGGAACCACAGGTAGTATGCCGCCGCGGTGGCGACGGCCGCCATGTAGAGGATCGCGAAGCCCTGTTCCAGGCTGATGTGCGGCATCCCTGAGATGGCCACCGCAGTTGCGCCCGCTGGAATCCAGACGATCAGGCTCGCGGTGATCGTCGCGCTGGTAAAGAGCAGCGGCGGCACGCGGTCGAGCACCGCCTTGCCGCGCACCGTGTAGCCAGCCTCGATCAGCAGCGAGAAGACCACCAGCAGATCGCCGACGATGCGCCCCAACGGGCGTCCACCGGACGCCCCTACGCCGGCGCCCAGGTTCGGCAGCAGCCCGCGGGCGACGATCAAGTACGCGCCGGCCAGCCCGACGACCAGCGCCGCCACGCCCACCCGCGTCACGCGCTCGCGCAGCAGGGTCCACGAGAGCAGCGCGGTGAAGAGTGACTCGGTGGCGATCAGCAGCGCGACATCCGAGGCGGTGGAGAGCGCGAGGCCGCTGTACTCGAAGATTTTGTTGAGCACCCAGCCGAGCAGCACAGCCAGCGCCAGCGCGCCGAGTGTCGCCCGGTCGCGCGGGATGCGCCGCCAGCCGCGGATCAGCACTGGCGAGAGCAGCAGCGCGGCAAGCGTAAAGCGGATGGCGTTCAACTCGACCGGCGAGAGCGCGCCGAGGGCGATCTTGCCGGCGGTGTAGGTGCCTGCCCAGAGCGCGTTGCCCAGCGCGAGCGTGGCGAACGCTTTGCGCCGCGCAGAGCGCATACCCGGTATCCCCGTGCCCGTGCCGGTCGCCGTCCCCGAGATCCCCGATGCCACGCCGCGCTCCCATCCTCTCGCTCGCCGCCTCATCTCATACCTGCGCACCGCCAGATGGCCCGGAGCGCATAACGCATAGTGTACGTGATGCGGGGCAGACGGCGCCTAGCTGGTCCGATTCGCCGGCGGACTCACACGAATGCGGACGCGGAATGTCCAATTTGCGAGGTACCATGAGATCGCGGCAACACGAGATGAGCGACGGCAAGACCTTCAATGCGGGGAGTAGCGATGGCTGGCGAACTGCGGGTGACGCTCGAAATCGGCCCGAAAGGCAAGCAGGTGGCGGCGGTAGCACCGGATTGGCCTGGCCTCGAGCGTGGGGCGAAGACGGGGGAGGCCGCGGTTGCACGCTTACAAGCGTACCTTCCCCGCTACGCGCCAGTGGCGAAGCTGGCGGGAATGGGTGCGCAGTTCGCGGCTATTGCCGCTGCCGCCCCTACCGCCATCGTTGACGTAGTCGAGCAGTATCCGGGCACAGGCTCAACGGACTTCTGGGGCATCTCGTTCGCGTTCTCCGACATCGATCGGCAAGACCTCTCGCGCGACGAATTGGAACGTGAGCTAACCCTGATGCAGGCGTGCTGGGCGTTTTTCGACGACGTGCGTGCGCGTGTGTCGGCGGAGCTGCGGAAAGGTCCGCGCGGGGGCGGACGAGATCGGGACCGCATCGCCCGGCATGTGTTGGGCGCGGAGCAGGACTGGGCGGCGAAGCTCGGGCTGCGCACTGCTGAAGGCGTGCCGCTGACCGACGAGGGCCTGAGAGCGCACCGCGACGCCTATTGCGCTGCCATTCGGGCGCACCATGCCCAGGGCAACAAGCCGGCTCGCACCTGGCCGCTGCGGTATCTGATTCGGCATACCGCGTATCACACGCTGGATCACGCGTGGGAAATGGAAGACAAGGACCTGACCGCCAACCGCGCGTGAGAGACTGCCTCACAGCAGGCAATGTTGGCGGAGCTGGCCCGTTTTTGCCTCCGGCGGCAGCAGTGGAGCGGGCTGAGTGCGAGCCGCGTGCGTCAGGACCATTCCTGACGCGAGATCACGCTCTCGTCAGCGCGAAGTGACACGGCATGTTCGTCTGGATTACCTTCGTGTGGGCCGATCACGTCACGCACCGGACCACGGCTGGAAGCCGCCGCTGGCGAAGACCGACGCAGGCGACGCGCCGATGGTGAAGCGGTAGAGTGTCGGATGGATGCCCGCACCGCCGTTATCCGAGATCACGTTGCTGGCGGCGAAGAACGAATGCCCATCCGCCGACCACGCCGGCAGGTCCACCGCGTCGGGAGTGTAGGCGTGGAAGCAGGGATCGGTCTTGCCGCCGGGCGAATTGACGCACGCCGAGATCACCGAGGGCGAGGGCAGCGCGTTGGTGATCGCCACCTGGCTGCCGTCGGGCGAGAGCCGCATGCGCACCAGCGAGCTGGTGATCATGTACTGCGCGATCTGGGTGGCGCCGGAGCCGTCGGCGTTGGCGTACATCACGCGCGACGAGGCGATGCTACCGACCCCTTGTCCGTTCTTCGCCGTCGTCACCTGATAGACGACGTGCGCGCCGTCAGGCGAAGCGTCCCACCCCTGGAAGGAGAAGTTGCCAGGCGAGCACTGGCAGCTCCCGAATGAGCCGAGGTCAATCGTGCTGGGCAGCGGCTGTTTGGCGCTCAGGTCGTAGCGGTGCAGCTTCGAGTCGAGGCCGGCGCCGAAGCCGGTGTTGGTCAGATAGAAGAGCGTGCTGCCGCGCACGACGCCCTCCACGGCGTTGGCGATGCCGGGTAGCTGCGAGACGCCACCTCCGCCAAGCTGATAGACGTAGGCGCCGGTGTAGCCGAGCACGACGAGATGCGCGCTGTCGATCCAGGCGTAGGCGCGCTCTTCGGAGATCACGGTCGTGTTCTGTGGCAGTGGCACGGTGACGGTGGCGCCGGTCGCGGCATCCACGACGAGCAGCGGGCCGGAGAACTGGCCGTCGGTGCAGCCGAAGCCGAGCGCGAAGGCGATGTGCGCCAGATCGGGGGCGAAGATGGCGGGGCCGGTATCCACATAGCCGCAGGCGTTGGTAAGCTGGGGTATGGTGGCATAGGTGTGGGCTGCCGCGCCGTTGACCGCGGCATGCAGCTCGATGGCGCCCTGGGTGCCGATCTGCACCCAGGTGAGCGCGCCGGCGGTTGGGTTGGGCGTGCTGGTGGGCGCCGCCGCGGTAGGCGTGGGATGCGTGGCGGGCGGCGTGATCGAGCCGCTGGTGGAGGTCGCGCCGCCGCACGCGGCCAGCAGCGGCGCGAGCGCAAGCGCAAGCAGGCCGGCGAGCGCGAGGGAACCCGTGCGACGGGAGCGATGGCGATGGAATAAGGGTCGCGATGATGGCGTCTGCATACTTCCCTCCTCCTCTCGGCAGCCAGAAGCGGGCTGCCGCTTGCCGCCAGTGTAGCAGCACGAGCAAGAGGAGGGTGTCTAGCGCGTCACACCTGGGCGCGCAGCTCGTCGCGCACGCGCATCAGCAACTTGCCGAGCATGTTGCGCCCCGATCCGTCGCCGCCGTCGCCCCAGTAGCGGTCGCGCGGCGTATGCTCGACGATCGGCGCCTTGCCGGTATCGAGCAGCAAGCGGGCAAGCGCGGGGTGTTGCATAAACTTGGCGCGGATCGCTTCGAGCATGATGTCGTCCTTGACCGTCTCCCAGTCGGGCCGCAGCGGGCGCTGGCGCGAGCGGCCCATGCGCGCGGCCACCGCGGGCGAAGCGACGCGCCGGATCACCTCCTCGTGCGCGGTGCCGGCGAACTTTTGTGCCTGGAAGTAGTGCTCGTTGGTGCGCCACTCCACGCCACGCACCACGATGGGATACGCGGCGAAGTTCGAGAACGCGCCGTAGAGGTCTTTGGTGGCATAGAACAGGATCGCGCCAGGCTGGGTCACGACGGTCGCGGCGCCGCGGCTGGGATCGGTCATCGTGAGGCTCCTTGGGTCTCGCGCACACGTCTGCGATCATCAATCTGGCGTTACGGAATGTATTCGGCGACCCACACCAAGGGAAGACGAAGCGTTGGAACATCCGCGGCCGTCACCGGTCGGAGATTTCCCTCGGCGCTTTAGATCGCCCGGCACGCCCAGATCACGACACCTGCCCTTGGTCTGGTATCACACGGCGGTCGGCCGCCGTCCTGGGCAGCGCGAGGGGCTTACCCACGCGCCGCCGCGAACGGCAACCGCCACGAGCTATCGTGGAGGAGCAGGTGCGCTCACGTCAAGCAGCAGCGTAGGCGCACCTATCTCTCCACGGGTTCCGGCAGAGCTGTCTCAATACGAGAATGGCTCCAATTGCTGCGTCAGGTAGCCCCAGATGTAGCCGGACCGCGTGCCCGGATTGATCTGCAAGCTGCTGGAGTCGAACGGCAGGAAGGCGTTGAAGAAGTTGAACTGCTCGATCTGCTTCTGCACCGTCCCGTTCTCGTCCAGCACGATGACCGAGCTGAGCACGTTGTTGTTCACCGACGCGTCGTTGCCTTCGAGCTGTGTGATGAGCACCAGGCCGCGCTGCTGATCCACCGTCGCGTAGAGATTCTGGAAGCCCCCCAGGATCGTCTCCGTGCCGGTCTGGGTCCCCAGATCGAGCGTCTCCATACCGCTGTCACAGGCGGTGAGCACGAACGCCTTGTTGGTCGTGGGATCCACTGCCAAGCCCTGCGCGATCCCGGAACCGAGGCCGGTCGTCGCCGTCTGCGCACCGTTCGACAGGTTGATGCTGTCGATGACCGGTGCGTTGCAGTAGTTGAGCAGATCGGCCCCCGCGATCACGCTGGTGTTGGTGGATGGGTTCTGAGCGATCCAGTTGTAGAACCCATACGTGAACGACGAGATCGGGCCACTCACGTCGTACTCCGGGCCGGACGTGTTGGTCGCCAGGTTCGTCGCGAAGACGTGATAGTGCCCGCCTGGTCCGGACGTGCCGCCCAGCCCCGCTGTCGTCGCTCCGGTCGGGTTCTGGGCCAGCTCCAGCAGCGCGGGGTCCGGGCTGGTCCAGGGCGCGCCGACTGTCCCACTGGCGAGCGGACTCAACAGGTTGTAGATTGAGTTGCCGCTGCTGGGGTCGAACGTCCCGAAGAGGCCAGTGTCGCCGCCGTAGGCGCCCCAGGCCGGCGTGAAGTAGATGTCGCTGGTCGAGGAGACCACCGTGCCCGTCACGCGGCCGGTCGTTTGATCGAACGTCTCGACCGAGCTGAGTGTGCTGCCCGACGCGGTCGTCTGGCCCGACGTCAGGAAAGCGTCGTGCCCGCTGCTGTTGATGGCGTAGCCGTTGTTCACGTAGCCGCCGTCGCTGGCCGCCACGCCGTCCATCGAGAGCATGCTCACCTCGCCGGCCTCGCCGACGGGCGACCCGTTGTGCGTGGCGACGACACGCAGCATGTTGTTGAGCGTCGGCGTCAGGCCGAGTGCCCCGGCGTTCAGCGTCGTGGTGCCGGCCGTGCCGGGCAGCGGCGCGAACGAGAGCGAGCCGCTATCCACGCCGTTGTGGTCGCGCTCCGAGCCGTTGGGATTGTTGAAGGTATCGTAGTTGTTGCGCGTGTTCGGTCCCGGCGCGCTGACCTCCAGCATTGCGCCGTTGGCGCCCGGCACGCCGTTGGCGTTCCAGGCGATCTGGAAGCTCGCGCCGTTGGGCACTTCGAGATAATGCGCGGGCGTCGAGCCGTTGCGCGAGAAGAGCGGCGCGGCAGGGCGGGCGGTGTTGGCCGAGCCGACGCGCGTGAACGCGAAATCGCTGTAGTAGTCGTAGCCGAACGGCGAAGGCCCAATGTCGATCGCAATGCCGTAGATGCCGCCGCCTTCCAGCGCGCTCACCGGCACCTGCACCGTCCCCTGCGTCGCCGTGAGCGGCACGCTGTAGCGCACGTGGAACGCGCACGAGCACCACTGCGGCGTGAAGCGCCCCGGATCGGAGACAATCAACGTGGGATTCGACAGGTTGAGCACGTTGGAGAGGTCGTAGGTCACGGGGATCGTCGCGCCCGTGACCGCCGCCGGCACGATCGGCGCGTGGACCTGCTCGGAGAGCGCGTCCGCCGGCCCGAAGGTGAGCGTGAAGGTGCTCTGCGCAACGACCTGCCCATTGAGCATGGCCGCGTAGGTCAGGGTCACGCTGCGCGAGGCGTCCGAGGCGAGCGGATAGCCCGCGGCGGCAAGGATCTGCTCGGGCAGCAGCCGCGCCCAGCGCGTGGTCGCGATCACCCTGGTGGCATCGCTTGCCAGCGACAGGCGGAAGCTCGTCCCCGGCACCATGCCCTCCCAGTCGGGGGCGATGGTGATCCACGCCTTGGCTCGCAGGCCGCTGTTGATGCCGTTGACGATGGGACCTTTGAGGGTGATGTTCGTCGGATCGGTGTCAGTCAGGTAGTCGGCGCCCACCGCGCCATAGAAGACGCGCCGGCGCTCGATGGCGACCCGCGCCACGCTGGGGGCCACGCGCTGCCCGCTCTGTTGCAGCAGTGTCTCCACCAGACGCCCGACGTCAATCTGCGGGCCGACGTTGGTGTAGACGTCGGTCTGCGAGGTCTGCGGCAGCGGTGTGCCGGTCTTGACCAGCAGATCGCGCACATCGGTCGGGCCGCGGACGCTGTTGTTGTGGGTGAGCCGCGCCATCTGGAGCGCGACGGCGGCCGCCGCCGCGGCCTCGGGCGCCGACGCCGAGTCCCCGCCTTCCTGGACCAGGCTGACCGCCGTGGGATCGCTGCTGAAGGCATGCGACAGCGACAGCAGGTTATCGGACGGCGCCGAGACGTTCATCCGCGAGCCGAATTCGCTGGAGAAGTTCATCGCGCCCGTCCAGCGCGTCTGGGGAAAGGCGTGCTGAGCGGCCAGCGCGACGTTCGCGGGGTCTTGCGGCGGCGCGGCGAAGATGTCGTCGAGGGTTGATCCACCTGCGGCGATGGCGCCGCTGTCAGGATCGAGCGACGGCATAGTGCTGAGATAGATGTCATTGAGGTCGGTTGGCGTCCCGTTCTTGCCGATCACGTTGGTCGCCGCGCCGCCGCCCGACGGGTTGATTGCCGCGTTGGTGAACTGGCGCATGCCGTCACCGCCGGCGATGGACACGACGATGCCGTCCGCATGCACGATGGTCGTGATGACCGAGCGTGTCAGCGCGTCATCTTCGAGGTAGCGGCTCGGCAGTCCATATTGGTCAGTGCCAAAGCCAAGGCTCGCCGTAATCACGTTGGGCGCCGGGGACTGCTGCGCGGCGGCCAGGAAGGCCGAATCCACGTCGCTGTTGGTGGGCGTGAAGGAGGCCGGCACCACGAGGCGATAGTTTGCCCCAGGCGCGATGCCCAGCAGATCGGCGGTGCCCGACCCCTGGAATCCCTGCCGCTGCAAGCTATCGGGCAGGGGCGCCATCATCGAGAAGTCCAGCCCGACCTCGTACAGGAACGGGTCAATGCCGCACACCTCGCCCGTGCCGTCGAGCGAGCCGCTGGGGCTGGCCGTGTAGGTGGGGATCAGCGGCATCGCGGGCCAGTTGATGTAGCGCTGCCCGTTGAGCACCTGGGTGGTCGGCCCCAGCGCGCTGGTGTAGTTGTAGCACGGGTCGTTCGGATTCGACGCGGCGCTGGCGTCGGTCAGGTCGCCGAGCGAGACGTTGGTGATCGTCTCGCCCTGGCCCGGCACCTGCCCGTAGCGCTGGGAGATCTCGTCGAAGGCGGTGGTCGCGTCCACGCTCGGCGCGTTCAGCAGGCTCTGGGCGCTCGAGGCGAGGGCGAAGTTGCTGGGGACGCTCGCCGTGCTGGAGCCGCTCGCGCTCCTGCCGAAGTGCGACGAGACGTGGCTGGCGGCCGTGGTGTCGCGGTCGGCGTGCGTGAGCGCGATCGCTGGCGAATGCATGGTCGCGACGGTCCAGTCCGGCGACACGTACACCACATCGGGCGACTGCTGCAGCGCGAGGAACGCTCGGCTCACACTGGCGCCGGTGAGGTGCATCCGGTACGCGCTGCTGAAGTCCAGCACAGGGAAGCTGACGGCGGCCTGGGCGCGGTCGTGCTGCGCCTTGAGGGTGGCGCGGTCGAACTGCCGGAACAGGCGCTCTATATGGTCCACGCCGAGCGCGGCCAGCGTCGCGTTGACGCCCGCGCTGTTGGTGTAGGCCGGCGCGGCGGCCGCACGGGCAGCGGACGTCCGTGCGCTGCGCATGGCAGCGAGCGTGCTCGTCGGCACTGTCAGCACGTCCCGCGCGGGCGTGACACCGGCGCGGAAGACAACGACGAGCTGGTTGGGCGCATACTGCGATGGAGCCGCCGCGGCCAGATTGGCGATCAGGCTCGCCTTGTCGGGAAGCACGCCGGCCGCCGCACCCTCCCCGAACGACGGTGCGAGCGGCACCTGGCGGAACTCGACCTGCGTGCGGTCCCTGCTGAAGACCTCGGCGATGCCATTGCTGTACACCACGGCGCTATCGCCGTTGGGCAGCGCCAGATTCGAGTAGACCACCGTGGCCTTGGCCGGCGCCTGCGCGTGGGCGGTGGGCGCCGGACTCAGACGATAACTCGCTCCGACGAGCGCAACGACCACCACCAGAGTTGTGCTGATGGTGGCGACGACACGGGTGACGCGGGATCGCATAGCCCCTTCTTTCGTCGAGACTGCCGCCTGCCCAGTGAAGATTCCCCTCCACAGGAGCCGTCGCCGCTCCGTGGGCGACCACACGCGATCGCGATGTGGCAGACACGCGCAAATGCTCACGTGAGCGCTGGCCAGCGCAGTGTTCAGATGCCCCCATGCTTGGCTCACCGAGTATAGAGCATGCTGCGTCTCTCAGCAAGTCGCCGCCAAGCGCGGTAGCGCATCCAGCGGGCGAGCGGGTATGTGGAGCCGATGCGAGGCATGCTCGCGGCGCCCGCATCGCGCTCTGGATCGGACATTGCGAGACGCCTCCGGCAATTGCGCTGGATAGGTGCGACCGCCCAGCGAGCGAGCGCGGTCACTCGCGCACGCGCCGCGGAGCCGCCAGCGTCACGCCATCGCGGCCGGTGGTACGATAGAGGCGTGTGCCTGGTTGTGCGATGCGGCAGCGCGGCGGCGAGAGGATGAGGACAGCATGAGCGAGCGGCGCGGTAGACGGGACGGGAGTGATGGCGGCGCCCATCATCGCCGGGAGGGCGAGCGTGAGCATGGCGTCCGCCATCCACACTCAGGGCAAACCGCTGCTCCCCACGCACCACGCGGCATCCCACGCGGAGGCACGAAGGCGTCGGCAGGAACGTCCTCGCAGGGCCAGCCGCCGGCGGGCGCGCAGGCGCAGGCGATGCGCCCCTACTATCCGCCGCAGCCACGCAAGCCACGCAAGCCACGCAAGCCACGCAAGCCGCCAGTGGACGTGGACGCGCTCCTCGCCCACCGCGACGAGATCGCCGCCCAGACACTGGACGAGCTTGAGCACGCCGAGACCGTCGCCCAGGCCGAGAGCGAAGGCGCCCCGCCTGACCTCACCGACATCGGCTCGCTCAAGCGGCTGCTCGCGCGCCATGGCCTGCGCCCCAACAAGAGCTTTGGGCAGCACTTCCTCATCAGCCGCAAGGCGCTCGATGCGGTCGTCGAGGCGGCGCGGCTGGAGCCCGGCGATAACGTGCTCGAAGTCGGCTCCGGCACCGGCGTGCTGACCGTCGAGCTGGCCGAGAAGACCGCGCGCGTCGTGGCCGTCGAGATCGACCGCAACATCCTGCCCGTGCTGCGCGAGACCACCGCCCGCTTCCCCAACGTCGAGATCATCCCCCGCGACCTGCTGGATATTCATCCTGAGCAGGCCTTCGGCGAGCAGCCGTACAAGCTAGTGGCGAATCTGCCGTACTACATCACCGCGCTGACGCTGCGGCACTTCCTCGAAGCGCGCAATCGCCCGCGCGAGATGGTGGTGATGGTGCAGCGCGAGGTGGCCCAGCGCATGACCGCCGCACCCGGCGACATGAGTCTGCTGGCGCTGAGCGTGCAGTTCTACGCCGAGCCACGCATCGTCGCGCAGGTGCCGCCGACGGCGTTCTTCCCGCCGCCGCAGGTCGAGTCGGCGGTGGTGCGGCTGGAGCTGCGTCCCGAGCCGCCATTGAGTGGGGCGGCGCGCGAGCGCTTCTTCGAGCTGGCGCACGCCGGATTCGCCGAGAAGCGCAAGCAGGTCCACAACAGTCTGGCAAGAAATCTGCGTGTGCCACAAGAGACCGTCGCGCGCTGGCTCGCCGCGACAGGCATCGATCCCATGCGCCGCGCCGAAACGCTGAGCCTGGACGACTGGCTGCGCCTGACCCGCGCCTCACTGGATCAGACGGTAGGAGGAACCGTCGAGGACGCCGAGGACGCCGAGGACGCCGAGGGAGAGAAAGGGACGGAGAACGCGAAGGACGCGAAGTGAACGCGAAGACCGTGAAGAGGAGAGCAGAGAGCGTTGAGTCCGGCAAGCTGGTACTATCCACCCGAAGATGGTGCGGTACTGGGGGTACACATCCGTAGGCGCGAGGGGATTACCCGCGGTGCTTCAGACCGCCTGCCGCGGCTATCACAAAGCACGCCCCTGATTTGGAATCTCGCCCCGGACAGGCGCGGTTTCTAACCGCCGGCTGCTTCGGTCGCGGTTTCTAACCGCCGGCCGCTCTCTCTCGGCAAGGATGAAGGAGGAGGACTCGCTATGCAGCCGCTGGAGCACCGGCGTATAATCGAGCGAGGGCGCCGCCCGGTGCTGGGCACGCGCACGCTGCTGTGGGTGATCCTCTGCGTTTGCGCGGCCCTGCTGATCGCCACCCTGGGTGAGGCGTGGACGCATGCCAACGCCGAGGCGCAGGTGCAAGCGGCGAGCGCACGCAACGCGGCGCTGCACCACGACATTGCGGCCACGCAGCATGCGATCCAGCTTGCGCAGTCGCCGGCTGAGATCGAGCGCGCGGCGCGCCGTTGGGGCTACATTCGCCCCGGCGATCATGCGGTGGTGATCGTCGCGACCGGCGACTCCGGTCTGCCATAGTGCGCATGCCGAGGAGACCTTGCGCAAAGGCGTGAGCGAATTCCCCCACAATCGCGCCTTGCAGGTCTTTCTCGCGATGACCCTGTACAATACCCATCAGTACCGGGAGGCGATGGAGCTGGTGCTGACCAATCTGCTGGAGACGACCACTGACGAAAAGCTCCAGTACTTCAAGCGCCCCCTTGAATACTATGCGCACCACCTCGATCAAACGTGGTGATGTGTGCGAGGGTTGTGTGAGCTGGGTGGTCGTGCGAGAGTATTTTCGACGGCTCATGTGATGGATTAGCGTGACGTTTCCGAGCGTCGGAGGAGGGCGGCGTGGCACGTGTCGCGGCGGCTGTGGGCGAGGGCGTGTTCCCCGTGGGGGATGGACCTGAGCGGATCGCGCCGGATGTGTGGCGCATTCCGCTGCCGCTGCCCTTCGCGCTGCGCTCGATGAACGCCTACCTGCTCGGCAGCGCCGCCGAGGGCTGGACGCTGGTGGATAGCGGCCTTGGGCTGGCGGCCGACGAGGCGGCGCTGATCGCCGGGCTGGACGCGGCGGGCGTAGTGGTGGAGGCGATCGGCAACGTCGTGCTGACCCACGCGCATCCCGACCACATCGGCCTCTCCGGCTGGGTCGCCGCCGCCTCCGGCGCGCCCGTCACCATGCTCGAAGGCGAGGATCAGGCACTCTTGCGCGTCTGGGACCCCGATGGCGATATGGAGATATGGGATGCCCTGAGCGCGATGTACGCAGCCCACGGCCTCACCCCGGAGCAGGTGGGCAATGTGCGCGCGATCACCGGGCGTATCCGTCATGTGCTGCGCCTGCCCCCGCACGAGGCGGTCCGTACCGTGCGCGACGGCGAGACGCTACGCCTGGGCGAGCACGACTACCGCGTCTTCTGGACGCCCGGCCACTCCGACCATCACATGGTGCTGCTGCGCGACGACGGCCTGCTGCTAGCCGGCGACCACGTGCTGCCGCACATCACACCCAACATTGGCTGGTATCCCTACAACCGCCCCAATCCGCTGCAAGACTACTACGAGTCGCTGGCGAAGGTGCGCGACCTGCCGGCGGCGTTGGTGCTGCCAGGGCACGGCCGCCCCTTCGCGGATCTCGCGAGCCGGGCAGACGAGCTGCGCGCGCACCACGAGGAGCGCGCCACTGAGGTGCAAGCGATCGTCGCGGCGGCGCCGGACGGTGCGGGAGCGACGGCGGCGCGGGTGGCGCAGGTGCTCTTTGGCGACCGGTTGCGCAACGACGACGATCGCCGCTTCGCGCTGGTGGAGTGCCTGGCGCACCTGGAGCACCTGCGGCTGGAGGGCCAGCTCGCGCGTGTCGAGCGCGACGGGGTCGTGGCCTACACGCTGGCCTAGTACAAACGCTCAATAGCTGCTCCGCCGCGTCACCCTGCCAGGGGCGCCCGCTTGGCACGAAGGATGCGGGACGGGAGTGGCGGAGACCACGAGTGTGCCCCATCCCATGTTCCCACCTCGCGTCTCGCGTGCGCCGCGGGTCTTCACACGCGCCGGCAGCATGGTACAATGACGTAACACAGGCGTCTCATCGTCTGGAGCAGAATCTGGAGCACGATCACCAGAAGGGTGCGTGAGCGTGGGACAGGGGCACGATCCGGCGGGGCTGGCCGCGGATACCACCGTAGACGCGGCGGCGCACCTGTCGGGGCGGCAGCAGACCACTCTGAGCGCGCTGTGGTTTGCGCTCAACTTCCAGAACTCGGCGCTGCTGCCGATCGTCATCCCGGTCCAGATCACGCTCTTCATCGCTTCCGATCAGGCGGGCAGCGCGCAACAGGCGGCGATCGCGGCCTGGCTCGGCGCCCTCACCGGCGTAATCGCGCTCGTGCTCACCCCCCTGACCGGCGCGCTCTCCGACCACACCACCGGCGCCCTGGGCCGCCGCCGCCCCTACATCGCGCTGGGCGCGGTCGGATTGATCGCCGGCACGGTCGTACTCGCCGCGCCCACCAGCATGCCTGCGCTGATCCTCGGCCTGACGCTGCTCTTCGTCGGTGGCACCATCGCCACCGCCGGCTACCAGGGTTTGATGCCCGATCTCGTGCCGGTGTCGCAGCGCGGCGCCGCCTCGGGCTACATCGGCGTGATGACCATCCTGGGCAACGTCGGCAGCCTGATCCTTGCCGGGCTGCTGCTGGGTCAGGCGACCGGCAATGCGGTCACCGCGGACGCGGCGCGCGCCGGCTCGGCGATCTTCTACGTACTGACGGGCATCGTGCTGGTCGGCGGCGTGCTGCTGACCCTCTTCGGCGTGCATGAGCGGCCGCTGTTGGTCCTCCCCCGCCAGCAGCAAACGTTGCGCCAGCGGCTCGACGCGGCGTGGCTGGGACCGTGGCGGCACCGCGATTTTCGCTGGGTGTTCCTCACGCGCTGCTCGGTGATGATGGGCCTGACGCTCTACATGACCTTCATCGCCTACTACTTCGCCCAGGTGGAGCAGATCGCCAACTTCGCCGCGGTGACGGCGGCGCTGGCAGTGCTGGCGCTGGTCGGCGCCACGATCAGTGCCTACGTGATGGGCCTGCTGTCGGATCGCATTGGCCGCGTGTGGCTGGTGTGCTTCGCCTCGGCGTGCATGGCGTCGGCGGCGCTGGCCTTCGTCGTGCTGCCGCGGGACTTCCCGCTGTGGCTGCTGCTGCCATTGGGAGTCATCTTTGGGCTGGGGTACGGCGCGTACTACAGCGTGGATTGGGCGCTGGCGGTGGATGTGCTGCCCTCACTCGACGACGCCGGCAAAGACATGGGGCTGTGGAGCATCGCCTCGAATCTGCCGGGGGTGCTGGCGCCATCGGTGGGCGCGGCGATCTTCACCGTCGCCGGCATCGTCGGTGCCACCACCTTCGGCTACCGGCTGATCTTCGCGCTGGCGGCGGTCTTCTTGCTGGCGGGCGCCGTCTTCATCCTGCTGGTGCGCGACGCCGTCACGGCCCGCCAACGCCAACGCCGGCAGCGCCGGCAGCGCCGCATCGCGCCCGGCTGGCGGCTCGCCTTCCGCACGCGCGGCGGGATGGCGCGCGGCTTCCTGCGCTTCTGGCCGATCTACGAGCGCATCTGGCAGTTCCTGCACCGCGTGCGGCCGGTGCCCGGCGCTCCGGAGGGGCTGCTGCGCATCGAGTTCGCCCGCTACCGCGGCCGTCCCATCACGCTGCCCGATGGCACGCGCATCCAGCGCGGCGACCGCATCGGCGAGCTGCACATCAACAATCGCGCGATCGCGCGGCTGGCGCCGGATGGCCGTGCGCTGCGCCTGCTGCCGTTCTTCGCCGCCAGCTTCCGCGCGCTGGCGGCGTGGTCGCGCGAGCCGGGCTTCCCCGCCGACCTGCGCGCGATCTATGCCTTCACGCTGCTGGGCCGCGCCGGGAGCCGGCTGGGCTTCACGCTGCGCGAGCGTCCGCCCACGCTCCACACGCGGCTGGACCGCTTCTTCATGACGGGGCTGCTGGCGCTCTACAACCCCGGCGGCACGGGCCGGCTGCGCCAGGGCAGCACCTACGGCTCGTTCCCCGTCGAGATCTGGATGTCATGCGGCGAGCTGCTGCGCCGCTACGGCGAGCCAGAGGAGGAGGGGGAGACAGAGAACGCGAAGGACGCGAAGTAAATGCGAAGGACGCGAAGGACGCGAAGGAGGGCGAGAGAAGAAGGAACTGCAGAGGACGCAGAGGCAGAGAGAGGAAGAACAGAGAGTCGCCGCAGAGGAATCGGAGGGAACGGAGGAGCGATTCGCGCTCCTTCGCGATCTCCGCCTTCCCGTATCCCTTCTGCCACCCCTCGCCCCGCGGGGCGAGGGGGCCGGGGGTGAGGTCAGTACACGAGCACCGGCGTGCCGATGTCCACCCAGTTGTAGAGCCAGGCGGCGTCGACCGACGGGAAGTTGATGCAGCCGTGCGAGCCGTTGTTGAACGCAATCGGGTCGTAGTGCGGCAGATTCGAGCCTGGACCGAAGCCAGTCTGCTGGTCACGCCACCACGCATCGTGCATGAAGTAGCCGTAATTCGAGTAGAGCATCGCGTACTGGACCGGCGTCGGATTGTAGTAGCGCGGGTCGCTCTTGGGGTACGGCGACTTCATGGTGAAGGGGGATTGCATGCTCATCACGCAGTGAATCCCCGGCGGCGACGGCAGATCGGGCGCGCCAGTTGTAACGAAGTCGGCGTGGACGAGCTTGCCGTTGTCGTACATCCGCGCCGTCTGCCCGGCCAGCGAGACGACCACGACCTTGGTGTTGTAGATGCCGTAGTGCTCCATCAGCGTGATGTCGGTCAGGTGCGGCTTGTTCCAGGAGGTCGTGTCGCTGTTGTCCTGGATCATGGCGGTGAGATTCGTGATGAACATCTGAATCTCTTCGTCCACGGCTTGGTAGTCGCTGAGCGTCTGCGCGTACGGCAGCCGCCAATCGATGAGGTCCAGGATGCCGCCGCCATTGTTGTTGTCGGTGGCGTACTCGTAGTCCAGTGGGTAATACCCCTCAAAGCCTGGAGCCGTATCGTGGATCTGGATGCTGTGGCCCTTGGCCACCAGCGCCTGCAGCGTCTGCATGTCGTGGTTGACCTGCGCCTTGGTCAGTGGCAGCTCGATGGTCTGGCGCTGCTTCTGGACCGTCTGCACCAGCTTGGCGAAGTCCGACGGCGTCTTCGCGGCGGCGAGCGTCTGGGCATCCTGCGCCGCCTGCTGCGCGAAGCTGGCGTCGGTGCCGCCGTCCGCCTGATAGGTCTGCACGTCCGTCTTGAAGAGATTCACCAGGCGCGCCGCCTCTTGCGGTCCCAGCGCCGTCGTATCGGCGGCGAGCTGCGTGCTTTGGGCCTTGATCAGCGCGACCAGCGCATTGTACTGGTCGGCCGACGACGCCGCGCGGAAGAGCGCGAGGTCCTGCTCCGGCCACTGCTGGAACTGGTACTTGGGCAGCGCCGGCTGCGCGTTGGGCGGCGTCACCATCACCGCTGTATCGGGCGTGAAGAACGGCGAATAGTTATCTTCTGTGGCGCAGTCGAGCGGCTGTGCCACAGCGGCGTTGTCGAGGCCAAGCGCCTGGGCCTGCGCGTCGATCTGCGCGTTCAGCGCCTTGAGCTGCTGGTAGGTGGGATCGATGGCATTGAGCGCGACGGTCTGCGCCTCGATGTAGCGCGCATACTGGAAGAGCTGCGCGGTGGTACTGGCGTTGGCGTACTGCTGCTGCGCCTTCTGCATGTTCTGCGCGTACTGCCCGGCCTCGATGTAGCCCTGCTTCTGCACTGCCGCCAGCACGGTGTTGTACTGCTTCAGGTCGGTCTGGACGGCCGTCTGCGCCTGCTGCGGGCTGGCGTGCTCCAGCGCGACGACCTGATTGTAGAGCCGCGAATACCCCGTGGCGGCCGTCGTGTAGGCGTTATCCGAGCCGTGGGCGCTGGCGGCGAGCGTCTGCTCCTGCTGCCGGATCGGCGCCAGCAGCAGATCAGGGACGGAATACTTGGTGCGCGCCGTGGCAATCTCGGTGTCGAGCCGGGACTTATTCTGGCGCGCCGAATCCTGTGGGCTGGGCGCGCAGGCGCTGAGCAGCATCGTCAGCAGCAGCAGCGCGACGCCCAGCGCCGGCAGCAGGCGCGGCAAACCGCCGCGCCCCACGCGCCGCGGCTGCCCCGCGGCCTTCAGCCAGTCGTGCATATGTGTTGTCCTACACCACCCCTGACACCTGACGTGCCATGCCCTGCCATAGCATGCCATGCCACATCATCCGCGCGCCGCCGCGCGCCGCGGCCCCGCCGCCTGCGTCCGTTGCCCAGGCAGGCGACGCCCTACGAGCATCCAGTATAGGCCGCTGCCCTCGTGCCCCACTGTGAGCGCGCTCACAGTGGGGCCGGCAGCAGAGACATTCCCGCAGGACACGCGCCGCCGGTACGGCATGGCTCAGCCGCTGAGCGACCCGTCGCGGCGCCCGGACTTCACGCGCCGCCTGCGGCGCCGCACCCCTTATTGTGCGCACCGCCCACTTCATATGACGCACATCGTGGCCCAAATGTGCCCACACTCCACCAGAATGCATGCCGAACTCGCCTGGGCAGGTAGCCCCACCCTATCCGTCCACGCGGACGGGCGTGCCGACGTTGACCCAGGTGATGAGCCAGTACGCCGCGGGCTTGGGCATCTGCACGCAGCCGTGGCTGCCGGTCTCGTACTCGCCGGTTGGCCCGATGTGCGGCACGTTGTTGCCGGGGCCGAAGTCGGAGCGCCACCACGCATCGTGCAGGAAGTACCCGCCGGTATCGAAGAGCATCGCGTAGTCAATGTAGGTTGGCAGATAGTAGTACGGCGAGCCTTGCGGCCAAGGCGAGATCATCGTGATGCCGTAGTCCTTCTCCATCACCGAGAAGATGCCGGTCGGAGTGTCCAGTCCGGGCCTGCCGGTCACCACCGGTGTGTTGAAGATCGGCGTGCCGTTCTGGTAGGCCCACAGCCATTGATCGGTCTCGCTGACGACGATGTACTGGCCACTGCTGGGGACGTTGGTGGGTGCGCGTGGGATCACGAACTGGCCGCTGGTGCAATTGCAGGGCCCCGGCTTGGGCGCGGGACCCGAATTGGCGGGCTTGGCCGTCGAGGGCTTGTAGAGCGTGACAACCGGCAGCGCCGTGACGTGCCCGCCGGTGGGCGTGGCGGTCAGGCTGGAGATGAACACGCTGCCAGCGCCAATCAGCGCTACACAGACCAGCAGCGCGATCAACAGCGCCGTGCGCAGAGGACGGCGCGGCCTCGTACTCGCACTCCTGTTCGGCGCCTCCCCCGATGGTAGCTGTGGCCGCGGCGGCGGCGTCTCCGACGAGAGGTCCGACGAGTCCATCTGCGTCTCCTCCAATCACCCGACATCCAATAGCCCAGAACAGCGCCCAGAGTATAGCAGACCTGCCACGATGTGACTATCCCCCGTCTGGGGGAACTACCTACGGCACAATCAGCACCGTTGCGCCGACATTTGCCCAGTGGTAGAGCCATGCCGCCGCGGCTGTCGTCAAGTTCACACAGCCGTGGCTGCCGGTCTCCCGCGCGCCGTTTGGATCGGTATGCGGGATGTTGGTGCCGGGGCCGAACGCCCCGCGCCAGGGTGCGTCGTGCAGGTAGTAGCCGCCCGTGCGGAACAGCAGCGCGTAGCTGACATGCTCCGGCGCGTAGTAGTACGGCGACCACGGCCCCCAGGGCGAGTAGAAGGTGGTATCGGCGACCTTGGCCCGCACTTGATATTCGCCAAGCGGTGTCACCAGCTTTGGCTGCCCTGAGGTGATGGGGTTGGTGAAGACGAGCTGGCCATCCTGATAGGCCCAGAGCCACTGCTGCGCGAGGCTGACAAGGATCACCTGCCCGCCCAGTGCCGGCGCACCCCCGGCTGGGTCCGGCGCCGGCAAGCCGTCCCACTCGCAGCGGCCCACGCGCCCCAGCTCGTCATAGGCGTGCCCGGGCACCCGCGGTTGGGCGAGCTGCGCCTGCGTCCACATGCGCGCGCCGGTCGGCAGCGGTAAACAGATCGCCGGCCGCCGCATACGCGGGGGCAAATCGAGTGCGCCATCCGGCGACACGGTCAGCGGCCTCACCAGCGCCCGCCGGCTTGTGGCAACTGAGCGCGCATGCGCCGCGACCATGCCGGCATCGGCAGCGCTGCCGCTGAGTGCGAGCACGGCCACGGCCGCCAACGTCGCGAGCAGCGCACCGCGCGCGAAGAGCGACCAGCCCTTCCAGCCCGCCCGCATCGTCGCGGGAACCACCCACTCGCGCATCAAACTCCCTCGCTCGTCGCAGGAATGCCGCATTTCTTCCTGTGCAGACGAAGCGGCACCTCCGCGCGTGACGGGAGTATGCGAATCGTATGCCACGCCCGCTGTGCTACGGCAGATGGGTCAGCCTGACGGGGCGGGACGCGCTACTCCGCGGGGGTCGCGGATGCTTTGGCGGCGGCTTTGCGCGTGCGCTGGGCACCGGGCCGGCCGCCGAGCCAGCCCATCAGCGCGGCGATGCCCAGCACCAGCAGAAAGCCGGTGACGTTGGCGAGCAGCGTCACCACCCCACTGGGCGGGGGAACCTGCTGCGCGGGATGGCCTCCAGCGCCAGCGGCAGTCGCGGTGGCGTGGGCAACGGCAGTCGCGGTGGCGGCAACGTGCGTGGCGGCAACGGTCGCGGTGGGCGCCACCGTGGGCGTGCCCGCGGCCCCGGCGCCAGTGGGACCGCTGCTGGGCGAGTAGATGCGCGAGAGCACCGCGTAGACCACGAGCGCGACCATGCCGGCCAGGGCGCCGGTGCCGTCGCGGCCTGTCTCGCGCGCGGCGAAATAGCCCGCGGCCGAGAAGGCGAAGAGCAGCAGGAAGATGCCCAGGCAGAGCGAGGAGAACAGCGCCGGATTATCGAGGCCGGGCACGCCGGGGCCAAACAGCGCCGTCGCCAGCAGGGTGAGCGCCAGCCCCGCGATCACGTAGGCCCCGGCGCCCACCAGCGCCCCCCACTTCAATGCCGCTCGCATCGCCTGCTCCCTGCCAGCTCGCGCCCATTCGTCCCGCATGTAGCATCCTACCCGCCCTCAAAAAGGGGTGGTACATCCCTGCGATTATAGCGTCAGCCGTGGCACGCGCGCATCCGCGCTCGTCATGGAGCGTGAAGAGATCGCCTCGCTCCGCGCACATGTACCAGCACGGTTGCCCCGACTTGCCCGCGCTGGTAGAATGGCCGCGAATCCCAACGGGGCGAGCAGGAGGTGTAGGAGGTGGCGGCAATGCAGCCTGCGCAGCAATCAGGACGGCCCGAAGCCGAGAAGCTGGGCGCGGCGGTACAGGTGGGACAGGCAGGTCAGACCAGCGGGCAGGTGCCTGCCCTTCCAGCGCCCACAGTACCGCGGGTCTCGGCGGCGCCTGATGCCGCCATCGCGCGGCGCGCCTCGATGCAGCCGGCGGCACCGGCGATCCAGCTCCAATCGCCCGGCTCGATCCCCGACGACCTGCCGCCCGAGCCGGCACGCGCGCCTACGCTGACCGCCCAGATGCGCGCCGTGCAGCCGCCCGACGTGGCGAAACAGGCGCTCAGCGAGCTGGCCGTGCTCTCGCGCGAGTTGATCGCCCTGCCCGCACTGCTCGAAGCCAGCGGCCTGGCGCGCAGCAATCGGCGCAGCTACTTCAACGCCGTACAGGCCTATGTCGGCCTCGCGCGCCTCTCGTGGGAGGCGGTGGCCGAGGAGCGGCTGGAGCAGAGCGGTGCCGAGCCGGAGTACCGCCAGCAGGCGATTGCTGTCGCGCGGCGCGTCTCGCAGCTCCAGCAGGAGTGCCGCACGCTGAGCGCCAACACCGCGTTCCAACTGCCGCGCAAGGTGCCCTCGCTGTGGCGCCGCCGCACGCGGCTCGCCCGCCGCGGCCTCAACGCCTTTCAGGACCGTATCGCCGCAACCCCCGACGCGCTAACGATGGGGCGCGGCCTCTTCGCGCTGCGCGGCTACGCCGGGCTGGCCGCGGGACGGCGCTTTGAGCTAGGGCTGCTGAGCACGCTGCTGACCACCACGCTGAGCCTGCTGGTGCTGGCTGGCCTGGGGGGCGCGTTCGCCATCGCCGCCGCGCTGGCCGGCCCCGGCATCGTCTCGGCGCAGGCGATCGCCCTCGAGCTGGCGATCGTGCTCGCCTGGGTCTGCGTGCTGCTCGTGGGCACGCGCGGCCCGCTGCCGCTCGATCTGCTGCTAGGAGCGTCGGTCTTCTCGATCACGCGCTCGACACGCAACATCAAGTCCGGCTCGCCGGTGGTCGCGGGGCTGCTGCGCGCGTGGTGGATCGTCGTGGGCGTCCTGGGTCCGCTCGCCACGTTGGCGGCCTTCGGCCTCGGCGTCCGCGACATCGTACAGGCCGGCCCGCCCGCCACGCCGAGCGACCCGATCCAGGCCACCGCACTCGCCGCGAGCCTGCTGCTCACCGCATTCCTGCCCGCCGCGATGGTGAGCTTCGCCGCCTTGCTGCTGCTGGCGCTGCCGGTCTACCTCGTCACGCTGCTGCGCGGCGCGGCGGAGCTGGCCGGCGGCGCGTCGTGGATCGCGGGGGCGCGGCGCTACGCACTGGCGCCGGTGCTGGCGGCGCTGGTGCCGATCACGGGCGCGCTGCTTGTCGGCGTCTGGCTCGCCACCACTGCCGCCGGCTGGCAGCAGAGCATACTGCTTGCCGTCAGCCTCAACGGCGCGACGCTGTCCCTTACACTGCGCGGGCTGGCGCTGTTCCTGGCGCTGGCGCTGCCCTATCTGCTGCTGGTCGAGCTGCCCTATCGAGGCGGCATGGCACACTGGCGCCGCAGTTGGCTGCACGACCTGACCGAGCGCCGCGCCGATGTGGAGTCGCATGTGCGCCGGCTCTCGGTGCCCGATCCTGAGAGCGGTACGCAGGATACCAGCGACGAGAACCTGCGGGCGATGCAATACGACATGGTGCTGTTGCAGTTCTACCAGAGCAAGATGGACGACGTGCGCCACACGCCGGGTAGTCCCTACGCGCTTGCCTCGGTGGTGTTCGCGCTGGTGGTCTTTGCGATCGTGGCGCTCGCCCTCGACGCGGCGGCGTCTCCCGCGGCGCAACTGGTCGGCGGAGCGCTCGGCCCGACCATCGCGCGGCTGATCGGCAGATAGACAACGTGAGAGTGCAGCCATCGGGGCGGCACGTTACTGGCATGCGAGCACTGCTTCAGCACCATAGCGACGGATGGTGTCAATGAGCAATTCTACCGATCAGCGTTCGCATGGGATTGTCGTGCCCACAGACTTGTCTTGCGTCAAGATGGCAAGTAAGCGGATGATGGTGGCTGAGAGAAGTCAAGGCGGTCGCATGCGGAGGCCATGCGCCGTGCGTGTATAATGAACGCGAGTGCGACTCGGCTTTAGCCCGCACCGTCGCGCTCGCCGTCGATCCGCGTGCCCACCCGCCTGCGCGCAGTGTCGCGCGCCACCCCGAAGGTTGTTGCCGCCTATGAGCTATGTCCCCAATACCACCACGGAGCAGCACGAGATGCTGCGCGCGGTGGGGGCCGAAACGATTGAAGACCTGCTGCGTACCGTGCCCGAAGCTGTGCGACTCAAGCGCCCGCTAGACCTGCCCCCGGCGCTCGCCGAGCCGGACCTCAAGCGGCTGATGCTGGGCCTCTCCGAAGAGAATGCCGATCTCGACCACTACATCTCGTTCCTGGGTGCCGGCTCCTACGACCACATCCTGCCGAGCGTCGTCCCCCATCTGGTGAAGCGCTCCGAGTTCTACACCTCGTACACGCCCTACCAGCCCGAGATCAGCCAGGGCATGCTGCAAGCGATCTACGAGTTCCAGACGATGGTCTGCCAGCTCACCGGGCTGGATGTGGCCAACGCCTCGCTCTACGACGGCTCGACCGCCGTGGTGGAGGCCGCGCTGCTGGCCGTTGGACCCACTGGCAAGGGTGAGGTGCTCGTCTCGCGCGCGCTCGACCCACAGTATCGCACCACGCTGCGCACCTATGCCTGGGCGCGCGGCTTTACGCTGCGCGAGATCGCGCTGGAGAACGGCGCCACCTCGCTCGCCGAGCTGGAGGCCGCCATCGGCCCCGATACCAAAGCCGTGATCGTCCAGCAGCCCAACTTCTTCGGCGTGCTGGAGGACGTGCGCCAGATCGAGCGGCTGGTCCACCGCAGCGGCGCGCTCTACGTCGTCGCGATCACCGAGCCGGCGTCGCTGGGCGTGCTCGAAGCGCCCGGCAGCTACGGCGCCGACATCGTGGCCGGTGAGGGGCAGTCACTTGGCAGCCCGATCGGCTTCGGCGGTCCCGCGCTGGGCCTCTTCGCCGTCAAGGAGCAGTTCACCAAACGGCTGCCGGGCCGGCTGGTGGGCAAGACGGTGGACGACCGCGGCCAACAGGGCTACGTGCTGACGCTCCAGACGCGCGAGCAGCACATCCGCCGCGAGCGCGCGACCTCCAATATCTGCACCAACCAGGCGCTGCTGGCGCTGGCCACCACCATCTACCTCGCCGCGCTGGGCAAGCAGGGCTTCGCCGACCTGGGGGCGCAATGCCTGCGCCGTGCGCACTACGCCGCCGAGCGGATCACCGCAATCCCCGGCTATTCTCCGCTGTTTGCGCGGCCCTTCTATGACGAATTCGCCGTGCGCACGCCGATGCCCGCTGAGCAGCTCAACGCGGCGCTGCGCGAGCGCGGCATCATCGGCGGCTATGACCTCGCGCGCGACTATCCTGCGCTCGGTGACGCCATGCTCTTCGCCGTCACCGAGACCCGTACGCGCGAGGACATCGAATCCCTGGTCGCGGCGCTAGAAGAAATCGCAGGCACTCTCCATGTCAACTGAATCGCTGATCTTTGAGAAAGGCGCTCCTGGACGCCGCTGCGCCACGCTGCCCGCGCTCGACGTGCCCGCCCGCCCGCTCGACGGCCTCATCCCGGCGGAGTTCCTGCGCGCCGAGGCCGCGCCGCTACCGGAGGTGAGCGAGATCGAGGTCGTGCGCCACTACACACACCTCTCGCAGCGCAACTTCGGCGTGGATACCGGCTTCTACCCGCTCGGCTCCTGCACGATGAAGTACAACCCCAAGCTCAACGAGGAGATGGCCGCGCTGCCGGGCTTCGCGCGGCTGCACCCCCTGGAGCACGAGAGCCTGACGCAGGGCGCGCTGGAGCTGCTCTACGAGCTAGAGCGGTATCTGGCCGAGATTTCGGGCATGCGCCGCGTGACCTTGCAGCCCTCGGCCGGCGCGCACGGCGAGATCACCGGCCTGATGATCATCAAGGCCTACCACGAGCACCGCGGCGAGGGGCACCGCCACGTCGTGCTGATCCCCGACAACGCTCACGGCACCAATCCCGCCAGCGCCGCGCTCGCCGGCTACACCACCGTCGAGCTGAAGTCCGACGCGAGGGGCTGCGTGGACCTGGCGCACCTGGAGGACGTGCTCGCCAAACACGAGGGTCAGATCGCCGCGCTGATGATGACCAACCCCAACACGCTGGGTCTCTTCGACGAGAACATCCTCGAGATCGCCCGCCGCGTGCATGAGGCCGGCGGTCAGCTCTACTACGACGGCGCCAACGCCAACGCCATCATGGGCATCACGCGCCCCGGCGACATGGGCTTCGACGTCGTCCACTTCAACCTGCACAAGACGTGCAGCACGCCCCACGGCGGCGGCGGGCCGGGTGCGGGTCCGGTGGGCGTGGCGGAGCATCTGGTGCCTTTCTTGCCGGGGCCGCTGCCCGCGAAGACCGCGGAGGGCTACGGCTGGGAAGAGGTTGGGCCGCTCTCGATCGGCCGCATGCGCGCCAACTGCGGCAACTTCCTGGTGCTGGTGCGTGCCTTCACATATATGCGCACCAACGGCCCCGACGGCCTGCGCCATGTCTCGGAAAGCGCGGTGCTCAACGCCAATTACGTGATGCGCGCGCTGCAAGACGATTACGACCTGCCCTTCGACCGCACCTGCATGCATGAGTTCGTCTTCTCGGCCAATCGCCAGAAGAAGGGCGGTGTCCACGCGCTCGACATCGCCAAGCGGCTGCTCGATTTCGGCATCCACCCGCCGACGATCTACTTCCCGCTGGTCGTGCCTGAGGCGATGATGATCGAGCCGACCGAGACTGAGACGCGCGAGACACTCGACAACTTCATTGCTGTGATGCGCCAGATTGCGCGCGAGGCCCGCGAGCAGCCCGAGATGCTGCTGGAGGCGCCGCATGATACGGTCGTCGGGCGGCTCGACCAGACGCTCGCCGCACGCAAGCCCGATCTGCGCTGGCGGTCCAGTGGCACCGCGGTGGCCGCGACGGCATGAACCGGTCGGGCGCGACGAGACTGCTGTGGCACCACGCGCGGTCATCATCCATGATGGAAATTTGAGTCGGGCGCGCGCCATGTGCTATGTTTCAAGGGCATATGGCGTCGTGTTCGATAGCGTTCGCCGTCTCCATGTCTAACAGGTTCCGTGCCCTATGTCTAGCCGCCGGCTTCGGCGGAGTTCCGCACGAGGATGTTCCGCGTCTCATCACATCGCATCCGCTTGTATCATGGCGCGGACGCCTGCGGGCACATGGAGTATGGCAGTTATGCTGAGCTAGCTAAAGCAGCTTGGGCTATCCCCCCAGGTAGGAGCATGTCTGTGGCCGACGAGATTGCACTCTTTATTGACTTCGAGAACATCCGTTACAGCCTTCTCAACGTACA
>DASVAA010000236.1:0-13906 GCA_036376595.1 Ktedonobacterales bacterium
CGCACATCCTCCACCCGCCTGCGCATCTCGTCATAGAAGGCAGGGTTACGAGTGTGATCGGCTTCGTGCTCGCGTTCATACAGCGCGGCGGTGTCGGCGAAGTGGGCATCCATTTGCTGCCGGTGATCGAGGTAGTACGAAACCACGCCAAACACGCCGGCCAGCGTGGTGGTGGGAAACTGCGCGACGATGTGCTCCGGCGCCGTCCCTCGCTGCCACGCCGCGATGATGCTGTGGACCGTGACGCGCGTATCGCGAACGTAGTACTCGCCGTTGCGCTCTTGTATATGCTCGACGGTATTGATCATTGACTGCCTCTGGCTGGCTGCGGATCATCCCCTATTGGGCTGCCGCCCACACGCCAGTCTAGCACATTGCGTTACGCGAACAGCTCCAGGATGCGGTAATTGCTGTCGCGCTTGGCAGGGCGGAAGCCGGCAGCGCGGATCTGCTCGTGGATCTGCTCGACCGTCATGCAGGTGCCCACGTCGGCCCCGGCGGCGCTGACCACGTTCTCCTCCATCATCGTGCTGCCGAAGTCGTTGGCGCCCCAGCGCAGCGCCTCACGGGCCAGCGCCGGACCCTGCGACGGCCACGACGCGCTGACGTTCGCCACGTTGTCGAGCATCAGCCGCGCCAGCGCCACCATGCGCAGATACTCCTGGCCTGGCGCGCGCGTGCCGCCCATCGCCGTGTGGTCGGGCTGGTAGCTCCAGCAGATGAAACTGGTGAAGCCGTTGCCGTTGTAGGCCAGGCTCTCATCCTGCAGGTCGCGCACGCGGATCAGGTGTAGCAGCCGCTCCTCCAGCTCCTCGCCGAAGCCGAAGACCATCGTCGCCGAGGTCGTCAGCCCCAGCCGCTGCGCCTGGCGCTCGGCCTCGATCCAGCTCTCCCAGGTCCCCTTGTGTGGCGCGATGGTGTTGCGCGTGCGATTGTCGAGGATCTCCGCGCCGCCGCCTGGCAGCCCATCCAGCCCGGCGTCTTTGAGCGCGGCAAGCACGTCGGGCAGCGGCATCTTCATGATGCGCGCGATGTTCCACACCTCGACCGGCGAGAAGGCGTCGATCTGAATCGTCGGATAGTGCTGCTTGATGTAGCGCAGCAGATCGGTGTAGTAGTCGAGCTTGAGATAGGGATGCACGCCGCCTTGCAACAGGATGCGCGTGCCACCCCAGTCAATTAGCTGCTCGATCTTGCGCCCGATCTCTTCATTCGAGAGCAGGTAGCCCTCGGGGCTGGCGGGCTTGCGATAGAACGCGCAGAAGCCGCAGTCAATGATGCAGACGTTGGTGTAGTTGATGTTGCGGTCCACCAGGTAGGTGACGATGCCCTCAGGGTGGCGCCGCTGCCGCACCGCATCGGCCGCCGTGCGCAGCTCGTCGTCGGGCGCATCGGCGAAGAGGCGCAGCCCTTCATCGAGCGACAGGCGCTCGCCCGCCGCGGTCCGCGCCAGCAGCTCCTCGGTCGTTGTGATCGTCGGCATATCGCTCACCCCCTCATGCGAGGTATCATCGCCCATTGTCGCCGGGCGTCCACCGGACGCCCCTACGCATGCACCCCTCGGCCAGCGGGCGTCCACCGGACGCCCCTACGAACCGCCTTCGCGTTGTCTCTCCCTCTTCGCGTTCTCCGCGCTTGTTTCGCGAGCTTCGCGCTCTCCGTTATCCTCTACGCCGGTACCTCCAGCGGCTCCAGCACGTCCATGAACGGGCTGACGCTGAAGACCGCGTGGCCAGGACCCGGCTCGCCGTAGCCCGGCGGCGGCGCCAGATGGTAGCCGTTGAGCGTGTCGCGGTACGTCTCCAGCAGCCGCAGGTGGTACTCCAGGGGCGCACCGTCGGGATTGGCGTCGCCCAAAGGGGTCATTGGCTCCGGGCACCAGGTGGTGAAGCGCGGGGTGATGCCCTTGGACATGAAGAAGCGCAGCCCCTCAGCGGTCGAGGCGATGGCACGCTCCACGTCGTCGTAGCCGTAGGGCCGCGCCATCTCGACGCCGGCCACGAAGTTGGGGATCACCTGCGCCGGACCAAACACCTCGGCGGCATCCACGATGCGGCGGATCCACTCGTCGCGGCCGATGTAGCGCGTCTTGCCCGGGCAGATCTTGGGGAACAGCTCGGGGTCCCAGACCTCGTAGTTGGGGTGGTAGATCTGCGCGCCCGCCGCTTTGAGGCGCTTGACGTCCGCGACGGGCCAAGCCTGCGTCACCACCTTGCTGATCCAGCGGCCGGGGAAGCGCCCCTCGATGGCCTCGACGTACTGCGCGTAGAACTCGACCTCGCTCTTGCCCTGCAACGACGACGTGACGCTGCCGCCGGTGAGCGTATATGCCTGGCTCTCGCTGCCGCTTGCGTCCACGATCTCCAGCGCCGCGAGCACGTCGGCCACCGCCTTGACGCCCGTGTAGGGGCGCCCCTGCTGGATCTGCTGGCGGTAGTTGTTGTTGATGTCGCAGAACTGGCACTCCTCGTGGGCGCCGAAGTACTGGCAGACGCGGAAGACGGTCAGGTAGAGCAGGTAGCCCCACTCGATGGTCGGCGCGATCTCGGCCACCGGGCGGCCGTCGGGGAGTGTGGCGCGATAGTGCGCCGGCAGCTCGTGCAGGCCAACCTCGGCGATCGGTGCGTCCTCGGCGTGCAGCCATAGCGCGCCCTCGCGCGGCGCCACGCGGTACGGCGACGCCGGATTGAGCCGCGTCGAGACGATCGTGCGCCGCAGCCCGTAGGGGCCGCCGCTCAGCGCGATCTCTTCGGGCGCGTGCCACTTCTGCTCGTCGTCGAGCTGCTGCTGGCGCACCATATCGAACGAGAAGATGAAATACGACTTCGGCTGGTGCTCGCGGCCGTTCGCATCGCCATCGGGCGCGCGGACCAGCGCGCCGGCATCAAAACGCACGCCGGAGCGCAGCAGGTCCGCCTTGACCACCGCCTCGCGCGGCAGCGTGGGGTGGCGCGCGAACTGCGCCTCAAGCTCGTCTATGCGTCGCATGTCACATCCTCTCTCTCGCCGCGCCAGGCGTATGCCATACGCCCCTACACGCTAGTCGTCCTCCAGCCCGCGCAGGCGGGCTTTGTGGCCGCAGGCCCCTAGGCGCGGATGCATCCGCCGGCCCTCGTGTCGCTGGCGCCGATCGCGCGGATGCATCCGCCGGCCCCCGTCGCGCACTACAGCCATCGCACGTCCTCCCAGGCGAAACCCGGCACCGCCAGCTCCAGAAAGGCGCGCAGGCCGCGCAGGTCGCGCTCGGTCAGCGCGTAGTCCAGCAGCCGCAGGTAGGCGGCGCAGGTGGCGAGCGGCAGATTCAGGCGCCGTGCGGCGTCGGCGGCGATGATGTCCAGATGAGCGAGGCCCCAATCCGTCGAGGTGCGCAGCAGCTCGAGCACGCCGCCCTGGCGGATCGCCTCCGCACGGTCGCGCCGCGCCGCCCAGACCGAGAAGACGAACGGCAACCCCGTCCACGCCTGCCACTCGGCGGCGAGGTCGAAGATGTACGGCACCGCACCGCCGATGGGCCGCCGCGCCTGCCCCTCGCGCAGCGCGATGTCGCCAATCAGCAGCGCAGCGTCGTGCGCGGCGAGCATCGCGTCGAGGTCTGGCGGCCGCGAGACGAGCCGCGGCGAGACGCCGTAGCGCCGCTCGCAGAGCAGCCGGACCAGCGCCACCGAGGTCGCCGAATCGCTGGTTACGGCGACCGAGCCGCCGTCGAGCGCGGACCAGTCGCGGTGCCGCGAGAAGAGCAACACGCTCGCCACGCGCCCGTGCGCGGCAACCGAGAGGTCCGGCAGCAGCAGCCACTCGCGCGCGTGCTCGCCGAAGGCGACGCTCGACACATTCGACACATCGATCGCACCAGCCGCCAGCGCCGCATTCATTACCGATGGCACGCCCGCCACCAGCTCGACACCGCTGTCGTTTCCAGGGAGTACGCCTTGTGTGCCGGGGCCATCCCGCCATTCGGGATGTCGCAGCCAGTCGTAGACCGGCGCCACGTTGAGATAATCGATCACGCCCAGGCGAACGGGAGTAGCGGCGAACGCGGAGGTCGCGGAGGTTCGCGGAGGTCGCGGAGAGGGAGAGAGTGATTCGATCGTGGTGGATTCTGTAGAGGCGCAGGGCACGCGCCCAGCGGTGGGTGCCGATCGAGTGTCCGATTTAGCGGAAGATGGGCTGCCTGTGTGTGGAATGGCAGTATCGCGCGCGGTCATGGCTGGTCTCCCAATTCAGTGGGCATGCCGCTCGCCTCGCCGGGCACGGGTGCGCCGATCGAGCGCAGCAGCAGCACCCGTAGCTGCGGCAGCACGTGCTCCAGGCGTTCCGGCTTGCCCGTCACCAGCCAGCGCACCACCAGCTCGTTGATCGCCCCGAACCAGACCCAGGAAGTTGTCTCCGTATCGAAAGGCGGCAGCGCACCGGCCGCCACCGCGCGGTCGAGGTAGCGCTGAATCATAGCGGCGAAGTAGCCCCGCGTGCGCATCAACTTCTCGTCGAAGCCGTGTCCCAGCCCCACCGCCTCGACCAGCAGAATCTTGGCGAGCGCGCGGTAGCGCGAGAAGGTCTCGATGACGGTGCGTAGCGCGGCGTCGAGCTGGGCGATGGGATCCGGCTCGGCGGCGATGGCACGGTCCACGGCGGCGGCGAGCTTGGGCACCAGCGCATCCACCAGCGCGAGGAAAATGCTCTGTTTATTGGGGAAGTGGAAGTAGAAGCCGCCCTTTGAGCTATCCGACGCGCGGATGATGTCGTCCACGCCCGCGCCGTGGTAGCCTTTGGTGGCGAAGACCTGCTCGGCGGCGTCGAGCAGGCGCTGGCGCGTGGCCTCTTTGTCGCGCACGTGGGCGGCGCCCTCGCCGGCCTTCCGCGGATCGCCTGCCATAACGCTCGCCTGCCTTCGCGTGTGTCTTGCCCCGTATGCGCCCCGGTGGGCGTCCACCGGACGCCCCCACGCAACGCCAGCATCGTGTGCTTCGCGCTCGCTTTGCGTCCTTCGCGTTCCCCAAGGTCCACGAACCGACGCGCCGGTCTGTTCCGTGGAGGGATTGTAGGAGTGGCGGGCAGAGGTGTCAAGGATCGCGGCGCTAGCGGCTTCATCATCGGGGCTGGACCAGCGCACAGCGAAGGCTTCGCGGCGTCCGCCGCGGTGCAGGGTGGTGCGCAGCCAAGATGAGAAGGCTAGGCAGCTCTCCCGAGGCCGAAGGCGGCGCGCACGTTCGGGCGGAAGAGATACCAGAGCACCACGAGGGCAACCACGATGGTGATGATAAAGCTAACGGTGTTTCCGGCGGTGAATCCGCGCATGACGACCCCGACAATCTGCCTGACCACATCCAGCACGAGCACGACGACGCCCGCGGTCCAGGCCCAGCGCTTCAGCGAGAAGGCGCCAATGCCGAAGACGAGGTACAGGATGCCCAGGACAGCATCTGAGATCGTCGCGTAGACCAGGGTCCCCGCGTTGTACCTGTTTGCCACAGCCGCCACGCCGGATGCCAAAAGAGCTGTTCCGAGCAGTCCCAGCAGAGCTAGGAGCAGACTGAAGACACCATAGATGATGGCGAGGACCGCGATGACAGTGACACCAACAGGTCGCTTCATGGTGGAACTCCTATTCGATGCGTCAGACACGCCCTCAGACCACAGCAGCGCGAGACGCCATGCCAATGGCGTCAACGGCGTGTTATTGGCTGGGGTGCCACTGGCTCAGGGGTGTCACCTGAATCTGCTTCGCCAGCCCGTAGGCTGTGGCGAGGTCGCTGTCACTTGCCACGAGCGTGCGGCCGATCAGCAACACCGTGTTATTCGGCGCGACGATCTGCCCTGTCACCCCAGCCGGCACCGTTCCGTGCCAGCCCGGTCCGCTGATGAGGTAGTCCCCGGCCTGCGTCCCCGTCGTGCGCCGGCCCACATAGGCGAAGACCGTACCCCACGGATCCGTAAACTGGACGGCGTAGTAGCGGCCCGCCATGTCCGGCACGTGCAACACCTGCGGCCCTTTGCTCAGATCGAGCCAGCCCACGGTGTAGAGCGTGTCGCGATTGCCGGTGCTCAGCAAGTCGTTGGACGCCGAGGAGGTGGCGAGAGTCGGCTGCGTGTAGAGCGTATTGATGGGAATGGGCGGCGCGCCGCTGCCGCGGCCGCTGACGATCGTGTTCTCCGCTCGGTTGTAAGCGAGCCGCGGAGAGAAGTAGATGTAGGCCGCGGCGCCGACGCCCCACACCACCAGGACGGTCACGGCGAAGGTGAGCAGGTAGACCTTCCACCTGCTTCGGGCCTTGACTGCCGGGGAGGAGCCAGACGCAGTTGCGCTCTCTTGGCTGGTCGGTTCTTGGCCATCCCTGTTCGCCATCAGTGCACCTCCACGACAGGCGGCACGTGGTACGCGCCGCTCAGGATGGCCGCGCCAGGCTGGTAGATCCGCAGCCAGAGCTTGAAGTTCCCGCTCGGGGACGGCAGCCAGTTCGCCTCGTGCCCCTCTGGAAGTGTCTGCTGGATGTAGATGTCAATCGAGCCATCGGCGTTGGGCACCAGACCCGACCGGTCGCCGACGCTGTAGCGGTTGTAGGGATTGGCGACCAAGTAGCCCGGCGCGATGGTCATGGTCAGCGACCAGAAGGCATGGTTGGGCGGGAGTCCGCCCGGCGGGAAGTGGAGGACGTAGTCGTGCTGTCCCGTAAGCGTCTGCCCCGCGCCATCCACCGTCGTCGTCCAGTACACCGCCTCTTCTGGCAGGTTGGTGGCGGGGAGGTGCTGAGCGCAGGCGGCGCGCACCAGGACGCCGTTGCTGGCCTTGCCGCAGGTCATGGTGACACTCCAGCCATTGACCGTCGTTTGCATGGCATGGAACTGGGCGGTGATCAGCAGCAGTGCCGTGACCAGTGCCAGCACCGCCCCCACGAGCACCCCTGGCACCGCAGCCAAGACGACGGTCAGCTTCCGGATGAGTGCCCAGACGCGCGCGAAGAAGTCCATTGAGCTTGTCTCCTGTCCACTGCATGCGGTGTCAATGGCTGCTGACGGTCACGCGCCTACTTCCAGCGCGCGTCCGAATGGCTTCGCGCTGAAACAGTTGGGCAGCGCCCCAGGTCACGAGCAGTCTAGGGCAAAGACAGCAAGACTGTCTTCCCTCGAAAGAGTTATTCGGAGAGCGTTAGGTCCTCTACACGAGTGAGGAGGTGGAACGCACGCGCACGGGCCACTGCCTGGGTGCGATTTGTTGCACCCAGTTTTGCCAGGAGATGCTTGACATGCAGTTTGACAGTGTGCAGGCTGAGCACCAGGCGCCCGGCGATCTGCTGGTTGGAGAGCCCTTCGGCCACCAGTTGGAGCACGTCGTGCTCCCGTGCACTCAGCGGATCAGAGAGCATCGAGCGTGGTGCCGGTTGTGCCGAGGCATCGGGCTGAGCCTGCCACGCAAGGGCAATCGCTGCCTTGATGCGCTGAAGATAGTCAGGCGAGGCGGTGGTAAACGGGGCAATCAGCGCGAGCAGGTGCGCCATTGCGTCGCCTTCATCGGCAAAGAGGCGCAGATAGCCTTCCGGTTCAGCCTGAGCGAGGATGGGCCCCAGCGTGGCAAGCGCCTGCTTTGTCTTGCCCTGGGCGTACAGCGCCAGGGCGAGCAGCATCTGCACCTCGATGCGTCGGCCCTGCGCGCCCGCCCCAATGGTGATCTCCAGCAAACGATCTAACAGCATCCGCGCTTGCGCGAGCGACGAGGAGTTCCGGTGGCCGCGTCCACGCGCGATCAACACACGCGCCAACGTGACATAGCGCACGTAGTGCTTCTTCGCCAGCGGGGTCGTGAGCGGGTCATCGTAGCGCAATCCGCAAGACGAGGCCCAGCGCAAGGCTGGCTCTCGCTGGCCGTAGGCGAGGGCAAGGCGTACCGGATACAGGATCAGCACGTCTTTCGCCGCCCGCGGGATGGGTAATCGCGGCACATCAAACTCCTCGCGTTCCATCAGCTGTCTGACCCACTCGCCGTTGCCTTGCGCCAGCGCCACCCGCGCCTGGATCCCGAGTCCGAACAGAGTAAGCTCAGGGGTGGGACGAGCAATATCGGGGAGTGGATCTAGCGCGAGGAGCTGCTGCGCGGCAGCTTGAGCTTCTTGCAGTCGATTCCATTCGCACAGTAGCACGCCAGAGCGCCAATGCGCCCATGCAAGCAGTGTGAATGGTGGGTCGCGGTGCTCACGGCAGGAGCGGAACACATCCTCATAGAGCCGTCCCAGTTCACGTAATCGCCCCTGCTCCTCGTACAAATCGTCGAGACCTGAGAGGGCTACGAGATTGGGGAGCGCTTCGCCAGCAGGAACGGCGTTCCGCCACATCTGCTCCGATGCCTGCAGATCACCACGTGCGCGATAGGCAGCACCAAGCAGCACCTGCTGGCGCCAGAGGGTGAAACGAGTCCAGCCCGTCTCAGGCCCCGTGAGCGAACGCGTCACCTCCGCAGCGCGCGCCAGCACCTGCGGGATATCGCCTTGGCTCAGCGCTCGCGCTGCCTGATGCAGTGCCAGTTCCCGCTGCAGTGCTGCCTGTGACTCGGGGTTGTCCTGCGCATGCGCCTCCACGAGCGCCATGAGGCGTTTAATGACCCGCTCTGGGTCCGGCGGCTCCGACGTGCGCTGGGGCTGGGTCCAGATCAAGGCGAGCGAGAGGGACACTGAGGCCGCGATCAGCGCCTGTGGGAGCCGATCCAGCCAGCGGGAGAGGCGCACGAGCTTCCCTTGCTCCACCAGAGACGGCACCAACTCCGTCAGGAGGCTGGCCGCGTGGGGCAGGTCACCAGAAAGCACGGCGTATTCACAGGCATCCTCTCCCCACCCGTGCTGTTCATACCAGCGACCAGCCCGACGATACAGCTCCGCCATGAGCGCTGGCTCCTGCTGCTGGAGGAGGGTGCGCAGCGCTTCGGCGAAGAGTGGATGGTAGCGATACCAGGTCTCGGTGTCATCCAGCGCGCTGACAAAGAGATTGCCCTGGAGCAGGGCCGCGAGCCTCCGCTGGCCGCCAGACTCTTCCGTCACGCTCTCGCAGAGCGGCCCAGTAAGCCGCTCCAGGATGCTGGTCCGGAGCAAAAAGCGCTGCATCTCAGGTGGTTGCGGCATCAGGACTTCCTCACGCACGTAGTCCAGGAGAAAGCGGTGGGTTCCCCCTGTCGTCCGGAGCACGCGTGTGGCATCGGTGTGCGCGCGCAGGGCCAGCGTCACCAATTGGATCCCAGCAATCCAGCCCTCGGTACGCTCTTCCAGCAGACCGATCGTCTCGGAGCCGAGCGGGAGTCCCATCGCATGCACAAACGCCTCGACCTCGGCTGACACAAACATGAGTTCCTGGCCGCGCAGCTCAGCAACCTGATTCCGCGCTCGCCAGCGCGAAAGCCCCGGCAGATCCCCCCGTGTTCCGATCAGCACATGCAGACGCGAGGGCAGATGGTTCAGCAGGAACATCAGCAACGCCTGACTCACCTCGGTCCTGAGCTGATGGACGTCATCCAGGATCAAGACCGCTTCGTCGGGAAGCAGGCGCTCAAGATCGTTGAGGAGACGGGTCAGGGCCCGTTCGTGTTCGTGGGGATGCCAGGGCCGATCGGTCTCTATCGCAGCGCCCAGGCGCTCATCGAGGCGCGTCAGAGCAGCGATGAGCGCGGAGAGCAACCGCGCCGGATCGTTCTCCCCCTCTTCGCAGGAAAGCCATGCCACTGGCCGCGTGGTCATGGCAGCCCACTCGGCTAGCAGCGTAGTCTTGCCAGAACCAGCAGGAGCCGAGACCAGGGTCAGCGGTCCGCACAGGCCCTGCTCCAGAAGTGCGAGCAGGCGTGGGCGTGACACATGCGGCACCGGCAGACGCGGAGGAGTAATAGTGGTCTGGAGGATCAAGGTCGACGTCAAGCCCTGCAATGGTATGGGGCCACGCGAAACAGGCGGCGCGACCTCACTTGCTTTCCCGCTTCCTGCGCTTTCAGCAGCTATTGCCAGCCGGCGGGCCGCCTCGCGCAGTTTCGCCAACGTGACATTGGATGAGATGCCCAGATAACAGCGGGAGAGTCGTCCTCGCTTACGACAATAGGCGCGCCAGTACCACCCGCCGCGCCGATTGCCTGCACGCGCTTTGTGGGCGGTAAAGGTGCCCTCTTCGCAGGTAAACGCGAAGGCTGTCGCCGTTTCCAGCCAGGCATACCAGGAAGGCGTATCGAGGAGCACCACCACCTGTTGACCCTGCCGCTCATACACCAACCAGCCGTTCCGAACGGTTCCGGCGGTTGGTGAGAGGTTCTGCATGAGACAGCACTCCGGTAGAAAGGTGGTAGGTGTTAGGGATACTCCGAGCAGTTCCCTAACGGCAAGGATAGCGGGATGGTGGTGAAACCGCAAGGTATGATGATCACTGTAGCAGGCGCTGAACGACCACTCCCCTGCCATCGGCCGCTGCCGTCAGCAGTCCTGTGAGCATGCAAACCGGCGCGGCGCGGAGGCCGGTGGCGGTGGTAGGATAGAGAATAGGGCGCGGCGCGGGGTGCGATGCGCCGTGCGGCCCGGTACGAGCACGAGGAGGTGCCCGCGACCATGAGTGACCCGTTCGACAACGACGATCTGATGAACGCGATCGGCGAGCGCGACGAATACCAGCACCTGCGCGTCACCCGCCGCGGCTTTGCCGCCGTCGTCACGCTGGCGCGGCCCGAGGTGCGCAACGCCTTCAACGCGCGGCTGATCGCCGAGCTGCGCGCGGTCTTCCGCAAGCTCGACCAGACCGATGGCCTGCGTGCGGTGGTGCTGGAGGGCGAGGGCAAGGTCTTCTCCGCCGGCGCCGACCTCAACTGGATGCGCGCCAGCCTCGATTTCAGCCACGACGAGAACGTCAACGACGCGCTGCGCATGGCCGACATGTTCCGCGCGATCGATAGCTGCCGCCATCCGGTGATCGGGCGCATTCAGGGCGCCGCGCTGGGTGGGGGGGTGGGCCTTGCCGCCGTCTGCGACATCGCCATCGCCGCCGAGGGCACCGTCTTCGGCTTCACCGAGGTGCGCGTGGGCATCGCGCCGGCCGTGATCTCGCCCTTCGCCATGCGCAAGATCGGCCGCTCGTGGGCGCGGGCGCTCTTCGCCACCGGCGAGCGCTTCGACGCCCAGCGCGCGCTCCAGATCGGGCTGGTCCACCAGGTCGTGCCGGCGGATCAGCTCGATGCCGCGGTGACGGAGAAGCTGCGCGCCTTCGGTCAGAGCACACCTGCCGGCGTGCGTGCATCGAAGCTGCTGGCGATGAGCGTGCTCGATCTGCCCGACGATGAGGCGCGCGAGATGACCGCCGCGACGATCGCTGGGCTGCGGGTGGACCAGGAGGGGCAGGAGGGCATCCGCGCCTTCCTAGAGAAGTGCCCCGCGGCGTGGGTGAGCGATGATGTCTGATCCCGTGTTCGAGTCGGTGCTGGTCGCCAACCGCGGCGAGATCGCCGTGCGCGTGATCGCCGCCTGCCAGCAGATGGGCATCCGCGCGATCGCCGTCTACTCTGAGGCCGACCGCGACGCCGCCCACGTGCGTGCCGCCGATGAGGCGTATTGCATCGGTCCCGCCGAGGCGCGCCTGAGCTATCTCAACATCCCCGCGATCATCGCCGTCGCGCGCGAGCACGGCGCGCAGGCGATCCACCCCGGTTACGGCTTCCTCTCCGAGAACGCCGAGTTCGCCCAGGCCTGCGCCGACGCCGGGATCGTCTTCGTCGGCCCGCCGCCTGAGGCGATCCGGCTGATGGGATCGAAGACCGCCGCCAAGCGCGCCGTCGAGGCTGCCGGCGTGCCGACCGTGCCGGGCTACGCGGGCGAGAAGCAGGACGAGCGCACGATGCGGCGCGAGGCCGAGCGCATCGGCTATCCGGTGCTGATCAAGGCGGCGGCGGGCGGCGGCGGCAAGGGCATGCGCGAAGTGCGCACGCCACAGGAGCTGCCCGATGCGCTGGCGGCGGCCAAGCGCGAGGCGGCAGCTGCCTTCGGTGACGACACGGTCTTCCTGGAAAAGCTGGTCGAGGGGCCGCGCCACGTCGAGTTCCAGATTCTCGCCGACCACCAAGGCCACTGCATCCACCTGGGCGAGCGCGACTGCTCGATCCAGCGGCGGCATCAGAAGGTGGTCGAGGAAAGCCCCTGCGTCGCGCTGACACCCGCGCTGCGCGCCGAGATGGGCGCCGCAGCGGTGCGCGCGGCCCAGGCCGCCGGCTACGTCAACGCCGGCACCGTCGAGTTCCTGCTGGACCGCGACGAACGGGCGTCCACCGGACCCGAACGGGCGTCCACCGGACGCCCCTACTACTTCCTGGAGATGAACACGCGCTTGCAGGTCGAGCATCCCGTCACCGAGTCAGTCACGGGGCTGGACCTGGTGCGCTTGCAGCTCGAAATCGCCGCCGGTCGCCCGCTCGCCATCAAGCAGGAGCGCATCGTGCCGCGCGGCCATGCCATCGAGGTGCGTCTCTACGCCGAGGACCCCGCCAACGGCTACCTGCCCTCCACCGGCAGCGTGCTGGCGTTCGCTCCGCCGCGTGCGCCGGGCGTGCGGGTGGACGCCGGGATCGCCGCCGGCGACGAGGTGACGGTCTACTACGACCCCATGCTGGCGAAGCTGATCGTCGCCGACGCCGACCGGCCCGCCGCCGTTGAGCGCCTGGCCTGGGCGCTGGAGCACTTCGGCGTGCTCGGCGTGGCGACCAACATCCCCCTGCTGGACGCCATCGCGCGCGAGCCGGACTTCCGCGCAGGCGACGTGAGCATCACCTATCTGGACACCCACGACCTCAGCGCCGCCACCGAGCGCCACGAGGCCCCCGCCGAGGCGCTGGTCGCCGCCGCGCTCTGGGAGGCGCAATCCGGCGCTGCGGCCGCGACGACAACGCCGGGCGCCAACGGGCACGCCAATGGCCCATTCAATCCCTGGGCGAGCCGCGCGGCGCTGGGTCCAACCGCCGCGCGCCGCTTCCGCTATACGACTGAGGGCCAGGAGCATACCATCGAGCTTGCGCCGCTGCCTGGCGGCGAGGGATACGCCGTGACGCTCGACGGCGCGCCGTGGCCTGCGGAGGGCGTGCCGGTTTCGGCGATGCTGCGCGGCGCGGGCGACGGGACGGTGACGCTGGCGGCCGGCGCGTCGCGCACAACGGGTCACGTCGCCCGGCACGGCTACGACGTGCTGGTGAGCTGGCGCGGGCGGGCCTACACGCTGGCGAAACCGCGTCCGCTGGACGTGGCGGAGGCGGCCGCGGCCGGGAGCGCCAGTGCTGGCGCGGGTGCGGGCCGCCGTACGCTGGTCGCGCCGATGGCCGGCACGGTGATCAAGGTCAACGTGGCCGAGGGCGAGGCCGTCAAGGAGCATCAGACCCTGGTGGTGCTGGGCGCGATGAAGATGGAGCACGCCATTGCGGCGCCCTACACCGGCCGTGTGGTGCGCGTGCCGCACGCGGCGGGCGACGTGGTGCCCGGCGGCGAGCCGCTGGTCGAGGTCGAGGCGAAAGAGAAGTGATAGGCATGGCGAGCGAGGTGCTTGAGGGGCTGCCGCGGCGCGCAACGGTGGTCGAGGTGGGGCCGCGCGACGGCCTGCAAAACGAGAAGGGCGTCGTCTCGACCGCCGACAAGGTGCGCTTCATAGACCTGCTGAGCGCCGCCGGCTTCCCGGTGATCGAGGCGACGTCGTTCGTCAGCTCGAAGGCCGTGCCGCAACTCGCCGACGCCGCCGAGGTGATGGCGGCGATCGCGCGCCGGCCGGGGACGCGCTACACGGCGCTAGTGCCTAATCGGAAGGGTATGGAGCGCGCGCTGGCGGCGGGCGTGGACGAGGTCGCGGTCTTTACCGGCGCCTCCGAGACGTTTGTGCGGCACAACATCAACACCAGCATCGCCGGCAGCATCGAGAACTTCCGCCC
>DASVAA010000237.1:0-25767 GCA_036376595.1 Ktedonobacterales bacterium
ACGCCACTTCTATAGCTCTATAGCCCATGCGACTGGTATGGCGAACGCACGCTCCAAAGTCAAGCATCATGGCCCTAGCGGGCCCTCCGGCTTTCACCTCTAGCCCTCAAGGGCGGGGCACTCAGCCGCGTTCTTCGGTAGGGACGGACGGCGAGGCTGCGGCAGTGAACTGCCGGTTTACGAAGCCGCGGCGCCGACGAGCAGCTCGCAAGGCGACTCGAACCCATCTGGGCCTTCGAGCGGTATCAGTGCTTGTTGGACGTCCTGCCAGGTCGCCTCTCGCTCGACTTCGGAGACCCCGGCCAGCATCTCCTGGAGCGCACCGTAGGCCTCCTGCTCGAAGCGTACGCACTCGGTGGCGTCGACGAGACGAAGGGGCGCCTGGATGACGCGAATCCGCACATCGCGGAACCCGGCCTGCTGAAATGCGTCCTCCATCAACTCCTGGCTGCCCAGACTGAACGGACCGGGGCTGCCTGGCGGAGGGGGCGGCACCTGCGCGCGTCCGCGGATGATGGCGATGGGAATTGAGAAGAACGGGTTCGCTTGGGGCGTCGTGAAACTGGCGAGGACGACCCGCCCGCCGGGGATGAGGATCCGCCGAATCTCTCCGAGCGCCCGTTTTCGGTCCGGGAAGTAGATCAGGCCCAGCCGCGAAAGCGCCGCATCGAACGACGCATCCGGCAGGTCCAGGTGCTCGCCATCCATGACCCGCGCCTCAAAGTGCGCGGCATTCAGCCCTCGGGCCTGCGCGTTCTCGAATGCCAGACGCACCAGGTTCGCCGAGATGTCCGTACTCAGAACGTACCCGGTCGCGCCGATCCGCGTCGCCGCGGTGAGTGCGGGCTCCCCCGACCCTCCGGCGACATCGAGCACGCGGCTGCCCGGACCGATGCGCGCCATCTCCAGCATGGCCTCGGTGACCGGCGCCCACCAGCGTTCGAGCGTTGGACCCCAACGGTTCCAGGCTGCCGCAACACGCTCCCATTGCTGCCGGGTCGATTCCTTGTACGCGACCGGGTCGAAGTTAGGAGGTGTCGGCATCGTCGTTCTCTCCGGTTGCAGGCGGGCAGCATCGTCGGGCGCAGCATAGCCAGGCTGACCTGCTACGCTGGCTGAAGCCTTGTCGTTCCGCGGTGATCCAGGGGCATTGTGTATCAGCCGGCCAACTCGTCGGCTTCGTCTTCGGCAGGGGCCGCGATGACCGTCACCGCAGCCGCATCGGCCTCCGCTTCGGTCAGATGGCGCGTGAAGAAAGCCTCGGCGCGACGGGTGTAGGCGCGGCGGTCGAGGAAGTAGGTGCCGCAGTGGCCGGCGCCCTGGCCCAGCCAGAGCTCCTTTGGCTCGCGCGCCGCCGCGTAGACCCGCAGCGCCTGCGCGACGGGAATTGTCTCATCCTCGGTGCCGTGGACGATGAGCAGCGGGCGGGGCGCAATCGCCGCGACCTCACGCTCCGGGGCAACATCGCTGGCATGGTAGCCGGCGCGCCGCGCGAGGAAGACATCGGCGACGCTGGCGATCAGCGTGCCGGAGAGGTGAGTGACACGCGCGATGTTGTGCGCTACCACCGCGTCGTGGCTGGCGAAGGGGCTATCGGCGATTACACAACGCACGTCGTGGCGCCGCGCGCTGCCGATGATGGCGATCGAGGCACCCATCGAGAAACCGATTACGCCGATGGCGGCATCCGGCACGCGCTGCCCGACGTAGTCCAGCGCGCCGTAGAAGTCCCGCAGCTCGCGATAGCCCAGCGTCACGGGCGTGCCAACATCGGCGCCGTGGCCGTGGAAGTCGAAGAGCAGCACGTTGAAGCCGGAGCGCCACAGCAGGGTGGCGATGCCGATCAGCTCGGATTTGCTGCCGCGGAAGCCGTGACAGCCGACGATCACGCGGCGCGTCTCGGGGCGCTTGAACCACCAGCCGTGGAGCGTGTAGTCCCCCTGTGCCGGCGCGAAGCTGACCTCTTCGCAATCGGCGCCCATCTCGAACGGTGTCATCACGTAGCCGTCGGTGGGTCCGGGGCGCTTCGGCGCGGTGAGCACACGCGCCACGTAGTAGCTCAGCCCCAACGTGGTCAGCACTGAGCCGCCCGCGAGCATGCCGGCCGCCGTGGCGGCGCGCCGGGCCTGCCGCTTCCAGTCGCCATCAAGTCGCTTCATGGCCGAATACTCCGCATGATTGCCCGCCAGCCGCCGTGACGCCGGTACAACCTATTATTCTCTATACTGTCCAGCGGTCCGGCACGGGTAGTTTACAGCCGCGTCCCGCCTGCGCTATCGTAAGGGACGACGGCGGGCGCGGGCGTCCGCGTATGGAATTCATCCTCACAGGATATACGAGTCATGGCGCAGAATCGGTTGCAGTCAGGCATCGGCGCGGTGCGGGAGCGCACGGCACACCTGCTCACACGCGTCTACACGCCGCGCTTCACGCGCCGCCTGGCGACGGTGACCGCCGCCGGCATGTTCGTCGTCTACGTGCTGGGCACGCTGGTGACCACCACCGGCTCGGGCCACGGCTGCGGCAATTCGTGGCCGCTGTGCCGCGGCAAGTTCATCCCCTCGTTCGCCATCACGACCGCCATTGAGTTCACGCACCGCATCGCCACCAGCTTGATCACGGTGCTCGTGCTGGCGCTGGCACTGGGGCTGCTGTGGCTGTGGCGCGCGCGGCTGGAGATTCGCATCCTGGCGCCGCTGATGGTGGTGGCGCTCTTCGCTGAGGCCGGGCTGGGCGCGGCGCTGGTGCTGGCGCGCGAGTCGGCGCTGCTGCTGGCGGTCCACTTCGGCGCGTCGCTGATCCTCTTCACCAGCATCCTGCTGGCGGCGATGATCGTCAACGAGCTGGACCGCTGGGACGGCATGCGCGACCGGCCGCTGCCCGGCGGCTTCCGCTGGCTGGTCTTCGGCATGGCGGTCTACACGTACGTCGTCGGCTACCTGGGGGCGTACATGCGGCTGCGCGGCGACGAGCTGGCCTGCGATAGCTGGCCGCTCTGTGGCCGGGGGCAGGCGATTCCGGGGCTTTCGGGCGCGCAGGGTATCAACTTCATCCACCGGCTGGCGGCGCTGCTGCTGCTGGCGGGCGCGGTCTGGCTCTTCATCTGGGCGCGGAGCCTGCGACGGGCGCGGCCCGACCTCTATCGCGGGACGGCGTGGGCGCTGGCGCTGGTGCTGGCGCAGGCCGCGGCGGGGGCGATCGTGGTGTTGACGCGCGTGGCCGAGGCGAGCCAGATGTTGCACGCGGGGCTGGTGGCGCTGCTCTTCGGCGCGCTGTGCTACGTCGCGCTGCACACGCTGCCACGCCCGACTGTCGTACGCGCCGCGGGGCGTGTCGTAGTGCGTCCGGTAGCAGCGGGAACGGCAGGTACAACTGCGGAAACGGCTGGGGCGCAGACACAAGGGGCGACAGCAGCGGCCGCCGCGCCGACGAAGGGCGCGTAAGGTACTGGTTGGATCGTGGCACTCAAGGTGCCGGCGCACGGCGGCGGGAGGACGGTCGCGGCACTGAAGAGCCGGCGCACGGCGACGGTGATTGGATCGCGGCTCTGAAGAGCCGGCGCAAAGTGGCGGGCTAAAGCCCAGGAAACCGCCGGGGCGTGGAATCAGGGACTTCAGTCCTCGCGGCCGTGCTCCGGCACTTCAGTGCCGAGGCAGCAAGCGGAGGCGGCGATGGCGCTCGACGATCAGCGGTTCGACGACCGCGCGGAGCTGGTGGGCACGGCGCGCCTGCTGGCGCTCAGCGACGGCATCTTCGCCATCGCCGCGACGCTGCTGGTGCTGAATCTCAATCCGACGCTGCCCTTCGTCGCTCCAGATAACAAGTCTCAGAGCATCGGCGCGATCGGCGCCTACGTGCTGAGCTTCGTGATTGTAGGCACGTTCTGGCTCAGCCATCACCGGCTATTCAACACCATCTGGCGTGCGGACGCCCGGCTGCTCGCGCTCAACATCGCCTTCCTGTTCTTTGTGTCCGCGCTTCCGTTCGTCACGGCAGTGCTCAACGATGATGAGCACCACCATTACGATGGGACGCAGGTCTACGCCGGCACGCTGGCGCTGATGGCGCTGGTGGAGCTGGCGATGTGGCTCTATGCCTGTGCCGGCCGGCGGTTGGTGCCTGCCGACCTGCCGCGGCGCGTGGTCATCAGCCGCAGCTTGGGCATGGGTGCCGCTGCGCTGGTCTTCGCGACCTCGATCCCCATCGCCATCTTCGTGAATGCTGACCTGGCGAAATACTGGTGGCTGCTGCTGATCCCCATCGGCGCCGTCTTGCGGCGCGTGTTCCATACGCGGGGCATGACCTACGAGCCGGCGCCGCCACCTGCGCCCTCCACAGCACCAGCCTCCCCGTCGCCGCCGCCTCCGCGCTCGACCACCCGCGCGTAGAGCACGCCCGGCGCGCAGCGCAGCGCCAGCACGTCGCCCTCCAGGCGCAGCGGCTCGGCCATCCGCTCGTGCGCGTCGTAGCCCAGCGCGCCGAGCACCTGGAAGAGCCGCCCATCAGCCTCTACGGTGATTGGCACCCCGCGCCCAGCGATGCCCTGCACGAAGCGATACGCCCGACTGGCCGGCCACGACGGCGAGAGCGCGTAGTCGCGCTCCGGCAGGGAGAAACCGAAGTGCGTGGCGCGCGACTCGTCCTGCGGTTGCGGTCGCGCAGAGCCGTCCGCCAGCGCGCGCAGACTGGCGACTAGCAGGCGCCCGCCAACCTCGGCGCAGGTGCGCTCCAGCCGCGCCTCGCTGATGCCCTCCGGCACCGGGATTGACTCCTGCGCCAGGATTGGGCCGGTATCGAGCGTCTCGTCCATCAGATGCACCGTCACGCCGGTCTGCTCGTCGCCATGATAGAAGGTCCAGAACAGCGGGTCGGGGCCGCGGTTGGCCGGCAGCAGCGAGGGGTGGACGTTGAGCGCGCCGAGCCGCGGCAGGCGCAACAGCGCAGGGGGCAGCCGCCGCGGGAAGCACGCGACGCAGATCGCGTCGAGACCGCTGGGCGCCAGCGCGGCGAGCATTGCTAGCGTGTCGGGTGCGGCGAGGTCGGCGGCCTCGAAGACCGGCACTCCGCGCGCGGCGGCCATCTGGCGCGGGCTGGAGGAGGCGGGATCGAGCAGCGGCAGCGGGCGGCCGGGCGTGGTCTGGGCGGGCAGCGCGCGGATGGGCGGCAGTGCGGAGTGCGCGCTGCCATCCGCGGCGAGCGCGGGCAGCACGAAGGCGCGCACGGCGATGCCGGCCTCCAGCAGCGCGGCGAGCGGTCGCGCGGTGAAGACGCCCGACATGCCGAAGACCACGACGCTCAGGGGTGGCGCGGATTCATGCGAGCGGTGCGCCCGCTCATGACTATCCGAGGACACGGTACGCTCTCCTGGAGCTACCGCCGCCGCGCTCTCTCCGCGACCGGCGATAGTGCTCCGTTGCATGATACTCTTCCGTACGCTGCTCTGTCGCCGCCCGTCGCACCACGGCTCAGCGTGACGTATAGTATGTTGTAGGCTACCGTGACCGTCGTAAGCGCGCGGCAGCGGGCGCGACGGAACATGATGGGACGAGACAGACGGAGCAAGGGGAGCAGACGATATGTCACGAATGGTGCAGTGCGTCAAGCTCGGACGCGAGCTGCCGGGGCTGGAGAAACCGCCGATGCCCGGCGAGATGGGCCAGCGCATCTACGACGATGTCTCGCAGCAGGCGTGGGACATGTGGCAGGAGCAGTCCACGCTGCTCATCAACCACTACGGGCTGAACCTGGCCGACCCCGAGGCGCGCCAGCTTCTGCGCCAGCAGATGGAGGAGTTCCTCTTCGGCGACCACGCCCAGATGCCTGAGGGCTGGGTGCCAGAGGGCCAGGGCGGCAAGGGCGGCGGCGCGCCTGCCTCGAAGACGCCCGCCGGGGCCGGCGCCCCGCGCAAGAAGTAGGGGCGTCCGGTGGACGTCCGTTCGCACCCGGTGGATGCTCAGAGCCGCATCGCCGTGGGCCGACCCATGTTCGCGCCGGGGGAAATCCTGCTCGTCTCGTGCTACGAGCTGGGGCACCAGCCGCTGAGCCTCGCCTCGCCGCTGGCCGCGCTGCGCCGCGCCGACTTTGCTCCCGCGGCGGTGGATACGGCGGTCAGCGCGCTGGATGACGCCGCCATCGCGCGGGCGCGGCTGGTGGCGATCGCCGTGCCGATGCACACCGCGCTGCGCCTGGGCACGCGCATCGCGGCGCGCGTGCGGGCGCTCAACCCAGCGGCGCACATCTGCTTCTACGGTCTCTACGCCGCGCTCAATGCCGAAACGCTGCTGCAAGAGCTGGCGGACTCGACCATCGCCGGCGAGTACGAGGAAGCGCTGGTCGGGCTGGCGCGCGCGCTGGCCGCCAACGAGGCACCGGAGGGGGTGCCGGGCGTGCGCACTCGCGAGCACGAGGCGCGGCCGGTGCTGGCGCGGCTGCCTTTCGCCGTCCCCGCGCGCGAGACGCTGCCCGCGCCGCGCGCCTACGCCCATCTCGTCCGTGATGGCGGCGTGGTGCCCGCAGGCTACGTCGAGGCCTCGCGCGGCTGCCTGCACACCTGCCGCCACTGTCCCATCACGCCGGTCTATGGCGGGCGCTTCTTCGTCGTGCCACGACCAGTCGTGCTGGCCGACATCCGCGCGCAGGTCGCGGCCGGCGTGCGCCACATCACGTTTGGCGACCCAGACTTCCTCAATGGCCCAGGCCACTCGCTCGCCATTGTCCGCGCGCTGCACGAGGAGCTTCCCGACGTCACCTGGGATGCGACGATCAAGGTCGAGCATATCGTCGAGCGGCGCGAGCTGTTCGCGGAATTCGCGGCGTTGGGCTGTGTCTTCGTCGTCTCGGCGGTCGAGTCGCTCAGTCCGGCGGTGCTGCGCCATTTGAAGAAGGGGCACACGCGCGAGGACGTGGTGACCGCGCTGGGCATCCTCGACGCCGCCGGCATCCCCATGCGCCCGACCTTCGTCGCCTTCACGCCGTGGACCACCGACCGCGACTACCTGGACCTGCTGGACTTCATCGCCGCGCACGACCTGATCGGCGCGGTGGATCCGGTGCAGTACAGCATCCGGCTGCTGGTGCCGCCCGGCTCGGCGCTGCTGGAGGAGCCGGACGCTGGCGCGTGGGTCGGTCCGCTCGACGCCGAGCATTTTACCTACCGCTGGGAGCACCCCGACCCACGCATGGACCGGCTCCAGATGGCGGTGGCGGCGCTGGTGGAGCATGCCGCGCGCGAGGGCGAGCCGGCGGAGACGACCTTCGCGGCGGTACGGGCACTGGCGGAGGAAATGCTGGATCGTGTCCCGGCGATGGCCGCCGCTGCCGCAACCTCTGCCGCTGTGCGCGGCGCGTCGTCTCAGGCAGGCGGCCGACTGCCCTCACACTCGCGGCGTCCGGTGCCGCATCTCACCGAAGCGTGGTTCTGCTGAGCGGAGCCGACCGCGGACCAGTTGGGTCCGCTTAGCCCGAAGGTGTGAGCGCGTGAGGCGCTCTGTTCTGCCCAACATGTCCTGCGCGGCATGTCGCTGTGGCGTCGGATTTTCGGGGTCTGAGAAGACCTGTGGCATGCCTAGTGGATGCTGCATATCAGCCTCTTATTTTTGCGCACCATGCGGGTCTTTGGGCATCGTGCAGTCGTCGGCACCCTATCCCGCACATCAGGCCGTTCGCAACGTCATCTTGACGACGAACGTAGACTTAGAACGGCGAGTGAGTGGCCGCGCAAGTCAGGACTCCCAATGAGAGGAGCTAAGGATATGTGGCGATTGTGGCCCTTCCGCCGCGGACTCCAGCAGGGCGACACGCAAACCGGTGGCGGCGGTGCGTCTCGCCGGCGCCTGTTTGGCCGCGAGTACACCGCCGGCATCCCTTACGCGCTGCCCTCCGACCTGGGCGAGATGAACCGGCTGGACTTCCAGCACTACGTCTTGCGGCAGGCCTTCAAGGGCAACTACGCGGCGCCGCTGCGCGAGCCGGCCGAGATCCTCGACGTGGGCAGCGGCACCGGACGCTGGGCGAAGGAGATGGCGCTCGCCTTCCCCAACGCCGAGGTCGTCGGGCTGGACATCAAGGAGCCGCCGGTTACCGACGAACACGAGGCCACGTTCGCCGGCAGCGAGCTGCACCTGACCAACTACCGCTTCGTGCGGGCCAACATCCTGGAGGGCCTGCCCTTCCCGGATGCCGCGTTTGATTTCGTGCATCAGCGCCTGCTGTTCTTCGCCATTCCCACCGATCGCTGGCAGTTCGTCGTCAACGAGCTGGCGCGGGTGACACGGCCCAGCGGATGGGTCGAGATCGTCGAGGGCCACTACGGCTACGACCCGATGGGGCCGGCGGCGCAGCAAATCAGCGACGCCATGCTCCCGGCGATGCAGCAGCGCGGCATCGATCCGCGCCGCAGCGCCGAGCTGGAACAGTTCCTCCGTGACGCCGGACTCCAGCAGGTGCAGCAGCGCACGGTCAAGCTGCCTGTGGGCGACTGGGGCGGGCGGCTGGGCAAGCTGGCCGCCACCGATGTGCTCGGCTTCAGCCAGGCCGCCAAGCCGCTCTTGCTGGCGCGGGGCATGAGCGAGCGCGATGTCGCGCAATTGATCGCCACGATGCGCAGCGAGATGGAGAGCTTGCGCTATACGTGGCCGTTCTACATCGTCTACGGGCAGCGGCCATCCTGATCGCCGCTAGATGTGGACGATGAGTGCCAGACGAGTCAATTCGCAATAGTCAGATGTCGCGAAGGCCGAGGTAATCGCGGGAATCTGCGCGACAAACAGCGACTCCAGGTCGGCGTTCTTGATGTTGCCGGTGGAAATGAGTAGCAGCTTGTACGGCTGATGGGACAAGACAAAGGAATTGACGAAGTCCGCGTCCTTGTTCACTACAACGCGCTCCTCGCGAAGGGAAATGGCGTTGATCTCCGCATCGGTCGTGCGATTCCGCTTGGGCAAGTCCAGCGTATGGAGCGCGTCGTGCCCGGCGTCACGCAGGCGGTAAGCCAGCCGACGGGGTAAATGGGCATCGACAAGGAACTTCATCACGAGCGCTCAAATCTGCTACCACACGCTAACTCGCCAGATCCATCCGCTTCACCTGGCTCAGTCGCGCGGCAAAAGCAAGGGCCGCCAGCAGATCGTCGCGCTCCAGGTCTTCGTAGTCCGCGAGGATCTCGTCCAGCGTCATCCCAGCGCTCATCAACTCCAGGAGCATTTCCACTGGATAGCGCAGGCCGCGAATGACCGGCTTGCCATGATTGATGTCTGGATCCATTGTGATCCGTTCGAGTAGCTCAGCCATTATCAAGCCTCCAAATCGCTATGTCAGCAACCAAAGACAGCATAGCACGGCGGCATGTTCTCCGGCGGGCGCACTATGAGGTGCCGCCCTTCGCCCGCAGCAGCGCCTCGTTGAGCGAACCGGTGCGGTAGCCTTGCAGGTCCAGCGCGACGAAGCGGTAGCCGGCCTCGCGCACGGCCGCGACGATGCGCTCGCGCAGCTCCGGCTCCAGCAGGCGTGGGAACTCGGCGGGGTCGATCTCGATGCGCGCGACGGTGTCGTGGTGGCGTACGCGCACCTGGCGCAACCCCAGCCGCCGCAGCGCGCGCTCCGCGCGCCCGATCCGCGCCAGCGCCTCCGCCGTGACCGGCGTGCCGTAGGGGATGCGCGACGAATAGCACGCCTCAGCCGGCTTGTCCCACACCGGCAGCCCCAGGTGCCGCGCCAGTGTGCGAATCGCCGCTTTGCCCAGCCCGGCTTCGTCCAGCGGGGCACGCACACCACGCTCGCGCGCCGCGCGCTGGCCGGGGCGCCAATCGCCGTGGTCGTCGCGGTTCATGCCATAGGCGAGGTGCGCCAGCCCTAGCTCAGCGCGCAGCGGCTCCAGGTGATCGAAAAGCTCCGACTTGCAGAAGTAGCAGCGGTCGGCGCCGTTGGCGGCGTAACGTGGGTCCTCCAGCTCGCGCGTGCGCAGGCGCACCAGCCGCGCGCCCATTTGCTGCGCCAGCCGCTCGGCTTCGGTTGTCTCCTCCGCGTCGTAGGCCGCGGACTCCGCCAGGGCAGCGACGGCGTGCGCGCCTAGCTCGTCCACCGCGACCCTGAGCAGCAGGGCGCTATCCACGCCGCCCGAATACGCCACCAGCACCGAGCCCAGGTCGCGCACGATGGCCCGCAGCCGGTCGTATGCCGCCCGCATCTCGGTGTCGAGGTTCTCACCCTGGACAGAGGAGGTGACGGAGCACGCGGAGGGCGCGGAGGGTCGCGGAGAGCGCGGAGAAGGCGATGAATCCTCACCCTTCGGCCCCACCGTCGCGAGTTCATTCGCCTGATCTGCCCGATACTCCTCGTCGCGCGCCGTCTCCGCCATGTGATCCCGTTCCATTCCTGGTTGCCGTCAGTCGCTCTGGCCGCATTGTATGGTCCGGCGCAGGCTGAGATCAAACCGCCGGCCTCTCGCAGCATGCTATACTGCTGCCGAGTGCCCCAGCCTCGCCGTCGCCGACGCCAAGGAGAGCCCCCGCCGTGAGCGCACCGCTCGCCATCAACCGCCAGCCCACCCCATCGGACGATGCGCCGTCCGCGCGCCGCCGGCTGGTGCTGGGCGTCCCGGTGGACAATGTGGATATGGCGCATGCGCTGGTGTGGATCGAGCGCAGCATCGCCGCGGCGCGGGCCGTCGGGGAAGGGTTCGTCACGCGCCAGGTCGTGACCCTCAATCCTGAGATTGTGATGGCCGCGCGGGCCAACCCCGCCCTGTGCGCCGCCATCGCGACGGCCGATCTGGTGCTGCCGGACGGCGCGGGCGTCGTCTGGGCGGCGGGCCTGCACGCGCGCGTGACCGGCATAGACCTGCTGGAGGCGCTCGCGGGGCTGGCGGCCCGGCGCGGCTATCGGCTGTTCCTGCTGGGCGCGGCGCCGGGCGTGGGGACGGCAGCGGCAGACGCGCTGCGGGCGCGCTATCCCGGCCTGGCGATCGCCGGCACCGAAGCTGGCTCGCCCGGTCCCGCTGAGCGCTCGGCGCTTGCGGCGCGCATCCATGCGACACAGGCGGATGTGGTCTTCGTGGCCTTCGGCGCCCCGGCGCAGGAGGAGTGGATCGCCGCGACACGCGGGGCGCTTGGCGCGGCGGTTGCGGTAGGCGTGGGTGGGGCGCTCGACTTCGTGGCGGGGCGCGTCCCCCGCGCGCCGGAATGGATGCGCGTGCGGGGGCTGGAGTGGCTCTTCCGGCTGCTGCGCCAGCCGTGGCGCTGGCGGCGCATGCTGGCGCTGCCGCGCTTCGCTGCCGCGGTCGTGGTGAGCCGGCGCGCGGCGTCCGTTGGCCGCTGGAAGCGAGAGGATTGAGTGGACGACGTGGACGTCACCGGGGCCGCGCAGGCGAAGGTCGAGGGCACGCAGAGCGCTGGCAGCGCGACAGTCGCGGCGCACGCGGAGACGCAACCCCAGGCGCCAGTGGCGGGATCGGCCAACGGCACAGTCACAGCCGCGGGCGCAACGGGCCGCGCCCGGCGTGACGCGCTGCTGGCGCTGGTGCGGCGCTTCGCCGGCAAGCGGGTGCTGGTGGTGGGCGATATGGTGGCCGACGAATACGTCGCCGGCGCGCCGGAGCGCATCTCGCGCGAGGCACCGGTGTTGGTGCTGACGCACACCGACCAGTTCACGGTCCCAGGCGGCGCGACCAATCCCGGCGCCAACTGCCGCTCGCTGGGCGCGGAGGTTTCGCTGGCGGGGGTCGTCGGCGACGACGATGCGGGCCGGCGGCTGCGCGCCAACCTCGCGGCGCAGGGCATCGGCATGGAGGGTCTGTTCGGCGAGCCGGGACGGCCTACCTCGACCAAGACCCGCATCCTGGCCGGCGGCACGCAGCTCAAGCAACAGCAGATCGTGCGGATTGACCGCATCGATCACTCCGCGCTCGGCGAGCATTGCGTCCAGCAGATCATCGCCTATCTGCGCCACGTGATTCCGCAGGTGGATGCCCTCATCGTGTCGGATTACGAAACCGGTGAGACGGGCGTCATCACGCACGCGATTATCGAGGCCGCGCTACCGCTCGCGCTCTCGGCCGGAAAGATCGTCACCGTGGATTCGCACAGCGACCTCACGCGCTTCCAGCACGTCACCGCGCTGACGCCCAACCAGCCAGAGGCCGAGGCGACACTGGGGACGCGCATCACCGACCGCGCCAGTCTGGAGCGCGCGGGCGCGCGGCTGCTGGACGAGACCCACGCGCGCGGTGTGCTAATCACGCGCGGCAGCGAGGGGATGAGCCTCTTCGAGCGCGACCGCCCGCCAATGCACATCCCGGCCTCGAATCTGACCGAAGTCTACGATCCCACGGGCGCGGGCGACACGGTGGCGGCGACCTTCACGCTGGCGCTGCTGGGCGGCGCGCCGATGGACGAGGCGGCAGTGCTCGCCAACATCGCCGCGGGCCTCGTCGTGCGCAAGCTGGGCTGCGCCACCAACACCCCCGACGAGCTGACGCAGGCGATCGCCGCCCTGGTGGAGGCCTGAGCGATGCGCCAGCAGCCCACCACGTCAATCTGGGCGCTGGACGCCCTGGCGGCGGAGGTCGCCCGGCGCCAGCGGACCGGCGAGCGCGGTGTCTTCACCAACGGCGTCTTCGATCTGCTGCACCAGGGACACCTGCGCTACCTGCAAGATGCGCGCGCGCTGGGCGACTTCCTGGTGGTCGGCGTCAACGACGACGAATCGGTGCGGCGCATCAAGGGACCCAAGCGCCCGCTGGTGCCGGAGCACGAGCGCGCGGAGCTGGTAGGCGGGCTAGCCTGCGTTGACTACGTGACCGTCTTTGGCGACAATACGGCCGAGGCGGTGGTGCGCGCGCTGCGACCCAGCATCTACCTCAAGGGCGCCGACTATATCCGCGGGCGGACCGACGACGCTACCATCACGCTGCGTCCCGACGAGCTGCGTGCGGTGCTGGCCGGAGACCTGCGCGTCCACCCTGAGCTGGCGGGGCTGGCCGAGCGGCTGGCTGAGGCGCGCGTGGTGGCTGAGTACGGCGGGACGCTGTGTCTGGTCTCCGGCGTGCCGGATCGCTCCACCAGCGCGCTGATCCAGCGCATCGTCGAACGCTACGGCTCTGGCGCCGCTGACGGAGATGCATCAAGTGAGAACAGATTGAAACCGCAGAGAGCGCAGAGGGCACAGAAGAGATGAATCAGCCTATAGCGGCGAGGTCCGCTGCGCCTCTGCCGCCTGGATTGTCGGCGCGCGGGTCTCACCTCGTTTGCCTCCCGCTTGCTATCTGGAGCGGCGAGGCCCACGCCTCACCCTTCGTCCAGCCGCGTGTCATTGAGGAAATCAGATGAGCGACAGCCTGGAAGTGGTCGAGTCGCAGATCGAGACTGCCGGCAAGCGGCGCATCCTCGCCACCGCCGGGCTGATCTCGGTCGGGCAGCTTTTGGGCAGCGTGCTCGGCTTCGTGCGCAGTGAGGTGCTCAACGTCCTCTTCTTCGGCACGCCTAGCGGCGCGTTCGTCATCGCCATGCGGCCGATCCAGCAGGTCAGCAGCCTGATCGTCTCCGGCGACACCGTCTCCGGCGCGCTGATCCCCACCTTCGTGGACTATGCGGGCGAGGCGCACCGCGAGGAGCTGCGCCGCATCTACTCGACGCTCGCCAATCTGGTGCTGATTCCGCTCGCCGTGGCCTTCGTGCTGATCGAGATCTTCGCGCCGGCCTTCGTACCGCTGCTGGCGCCGCCGCAGGACTTCGGCGGCCCGGCAGGCGTGGACTTGACCATCTCGCTGGTGCGTATCATCGCCTTCTCGTTCTTCGGCCTGGGCCTCTTCGCCGTCGCGTCGGGCCTGCTCTACGCCATGCGTGAGGTCGTGTTCCCGGCGTTCGCGGGCGGCATCTACCACATCTGCATCATCGTCGGCGGCATCATCGCGCTGGCCCTCGCGGCGAGCGCCTTCGGCGTCTCGTGGTCGTCGCTCACGCACCCCGGCGTCACCGCGCCCGCGGTGGTGCAGGCGCATCTTGCCAGCGCGCACGGCCTCGCCATCGGCGCCGCCGTCGGCACGCTTGCCCAGTTCCTGTTGCTGGTGCCGGGGCTGCGCAAGGTGCGGATCCACTGGCGGCTGGTGCTCGACCTGCGCCATCCGGCGGTGCGCCAGATCCTGCGGCTCTACGTACCGCTGCTGGCGGGGCTGGCGGTGAGCATCGCGCAGCAGGTGCTCGATACGGGGCTGTGGGCGCGCTCACCCGGCGGGGCGCCGCAGAACTCCACCGCGCTCGCCACCGGCACCACGCTGACGCAGTTCCCAGTGGGACTGGTCGCCGCCGCGCTCTCGTTCGCCGTGCTGCCGCTGCTGGCGGGGGCCGCTTCGCGCGCGGATCTGCCGGACTTCAAGCGCACGCTGCGCACCGGCATCCGCCTGGGCCTGCTGCTGATGGTGCCGGCGGCGGTGGGGCTGTGGGTGCTGCGCTTCCCGATCGTCGAGCTGCTCTTCCAGCACGGCACCTGCGGCCCCGACTGCACCGTGCGCAATGCCCTCGCGGTGCAGAACTACGCCTACGAGCTGCCCTTCATCGCCGTGGACCAATTGCTGATCGCCGCCTTCTACGCGCGCAAGAACACGCTGGTTCCCAACGTGGTCGGCGTCGTGTCGATCCTGTTCTATCTCGTCATCGCGCTGCCCTTCGGCCTTACCATCGGCCTGCCGGCGCTGGCGTTCAGCGATACTGCCAAGAACACCAGCCACGCGTTGATCCTGCTGGTGCTGCTCACGCTCGCCATCGGCAATCTCGGCTGGCGCGACCTGCTTGGCGGCACGGCGCGTATCGTCGCCGCGGCGCTGGTGATGGCCGCCGTGTGCTGGGCGGGCGTCACGCTGCTGCCGGCGCACGTCTCCGCCTTCAGCCTCGACCACACGTCGGGCCAGGCGCTCACGCTGCTGGTGGCGGGCGGCGGAGGCGCGCTGCTCTATTTCGCGCTGACACGCATCTTCGGCGTCGAGGAGGTGGCGCTGGTGGGCGGCATCGTGCGGCGGCGGCTGCTGGGCAAGCGATGATGGTCGGTGGCTGGGTGTGCGGCAGCCAGCCGGCGGTTGAAACCGCGCCTGGAGGCCCTGCGGGCGTCCATCGGACGCCCCTACGCGGCCGCCAAGTCCGCCTGCGCGGACTAGAATCAGAGTGGATACCGCGCAAACAGTGACGCGAGCGGATGATGGAATAATCCGGGAGGATGCTATGCGCCTCTACCTGATGCGCCACGGCCGCGCCGCCAGCCGGGCCGATTGGACCGCTGCCGATGCCGAGCGCCCGCTGACCGACGAAGGGCGCGCACGCACGGCGAGCGCCGCGCATGGCTTGGTAGTGTTGGAGATCGCGCCGGCGGCTGGCATCACGAGTCCGTACGAGCGGGCGCGCGAGACGGCGGCAATCGTTGCCGCCGAGCTCGGCGTGCCGCTAGAGCTGGAGTCGGGGCTGGAGCCAGGCGTCGACCTCGCCGCGCTGGCATCCGTGCTGGCCGCGCACGCCGAGGCCACCGAATTGCTGATCGTCGGCCACGAGCCGGACCTCAGCACGCTGGTGGGCGAGCTGATCGCCGGCCGGCGCGGCGCGCAGATCGAGATGAAGAAGGGCGCGTGCGCCTGCGTGGACCTGCCGGGGAGCGCGGTGCGCAAGGCGGCTGGCGCGGCGGAGCGGCTGGCCGGCGCGGGGACGCTGCGCTGGCTGCTCACGGCGTCGCAGCTCGCGCGGCTGGGCGCGCTTCGGGCGGGGACGGACGCCGGTAGAGGCTCGGAAGCCGCATCCCCTACAGCCATCGCTGGCCCTGTTGCATCGAATGCCAACCAGCCCGTGACTCCGCATCGCGCGCGACCGCGGCGGGGCACGGCGAGCGACGACACAAGCGCTGAATAACCAGGCCGGCGCCTAGCTCGCGCAGGCGACGCTCTCGTCGCCGCCGGGTGCTCAGGCGCGGGTTCACCCGCCGGCCCTCCTGTATCCCGGCATGGTATACTTTGCGGAGACGTTCGCCTGGCGCGCCCAAGCCGTGCCGTGGCGCAGCGAAAGCGAGTGCTCCCATGCCTTTGCGGCTTCCCGATTTGCTGATTCTGCTGCTCCTCGTGCTGCTGATCTTCGGCGCGCGGCGACTGCCAGAGATCGGTTCCTCCGTTGGCAAGACAATCCAGGCGTTCCGCAAGTCCATGCGCGAGGGCGACCCAAAGCAGCAGGCGCAGCAGATCGCCCCGCCGTCGCAGGATCCCACCACGCAGCAGCCGCAGTGATGTGCCGCGCTGCGTAGACAACAGACTCTTGAAAGTGGGACGCACACGATGAGCGCCGGAGACTCCCTCGATTTCCCCATCGAAGAGGCCAGCATCGCCGACCTCGCTCAGGCGCTTGCCAGCGGACGCGCGACCTCGGCGCAGCTCGTGGCCGCATACCTGGAGCGCATCGCGGCGCTGGACCGGGCCGGGCCGGAGCTGCGCGCGATCATCGAGACGAACCCCGACGCGCTTGAGATCGCTGAGGAGCTCGACCGCGCGCGGGCCACAAACGGCCCGCGCGGGCCGCTCCATGGCATCCCGATCCTGCTCAAGGACAATATTGACACCGCCGACCGCATGCACACCACCGCTGGCTCGCTGGCGCTGCTCGACGCCCGGCCAGCGCGCGACGCGACCGTGGCGGCGCTTTTATGGTCAGGGGGCGCGGTGCTGCTGGGCAAGGCCAACATGAGCGAGTGGGCGAACTTCCGCTCGACCCACTCATCCAGCGGCTGGAGCGCACGCGGTGGGCAGGCGCGCAACCCCCACTCGCTCGACCGCAGTCCCTGCGGCTCGAGCTCCGGCTCGGCCAGCGCCGTCGCGGCGAGCCTCTGCGCCGCCGCACTGGGTACTGAGACCGACGGCTCGATCCTCTGCCCCGGAGCGGCCAACGGCGTCGTCGGCATCAAGCCGACGCTCGGGCTGACCAGCCGCGCCGGCGTGATCCCCATCGCTCACAGCCAGGATACCGTCGGCCCGTTCGGGCGCACCGTCGCCGACGCCGCGCTGCTGCTGCGCGCGATCTCCGCCCGAGACGCGCGCGATCCCGCGACCGCCGCGAGCGTCGGCCGCGTCCCCGACGACTATCGCCAGTTCCTCGACGCCGATGGCCTGCGCGGCGCGCGCATCGGCATCCCGCGCGAGGTATTCTTCGGCTACAGCGAGAAGGCTGACGCTGTGGCCGAGGCGGCGATCACCGCGCTGCGCACGGCGGGCGCCGAGATCGTGGACCCCACCGACATCGCGACCGCCAAGCGCATGAACGAGTCGGAGTCGGAGCTGACGGTGCTGCTCTACGAGTTCAAGGCCGACCTCAACGCCTACCTGGGCGCGCTCAACCCCGAGGCCGCGGTCCACAGCCTCGAAGAGCTGATCGCCTTCAATAGCGCGCACGCCGCCGAGGAGCTGCCGTACTTCGGCCAGGAGCTGCTGATCCGCGCGCAGGAGAAGGGGCCGCTGACCGAGGAGGCATACCTGACGGCGCTCGAAGAGAATCATCGCCTCGCACGCGCCGAGGGCATTGACGCTGTGATGGACGCGCACCATCTGGACGCGCTTTGCATGCCGACCGGCGGCCCTGCCTGGAAGATCGATCTGATCGACGGCGACCACGGCCTGGGCGGCGCCTCGACTCCCACCGCGCTGGCCGGCTACCCGGCGATCACCGTCCCGGCCGGCGAGAGCTTCGGCCTGCCGATCGGTCTGACCTTCATGGGCCGCGCCTACTCCGAGCCGACGTTGATCCGGCTGGCCTACGCCTTCGAGCAGGCGACCCACGCCCGCCGCACGCCTGCCTACCGCACGAGCACGCCGTAGCAGCTTCCCGCGAACCCCAAATCGCGGCGGGCCGGCGGTTGAAACCGCGCCTGGAGGGCCTGCGGGCGTCCACCGGACGCCCCTACGCGGCCGCCAAGTCCGCGATGGGCGGACTGAGACCACAGCGGAGGACTGAAAGACCCCGAATCGCAGTCCCGCAGGTCTTGACAAACAGACGGCGGTCAGGTACTGTTACCGACCAGCCACTACCGCACGCATGCCCGTGGAAATCCGATCTCTTGTATGGCGGCGGGTGGGGCACAGGCACCGCTAGGCACGTAGCGGGTTCGTAGTCGCGGCTTGATTGAGCGCCGGCCGAGATGTGCGGCATCTCTCCGCGCGCATGCCTGCGTATTCGGGACACCCCGCTACGCACAGCACTCGGTACACAGCACACGACACGGCAGACTGACAGGGCAAGACACATCCCGCGGCAGTGGAGGATTGCCGTCCCAAGCCTAGCCGGTGCGGGAGCGGCGTTGGGGGATCGCTCGACGCGGAGGGAAGCCGCTCTTTAGCAGCGGAGTGCGTCCGGGAATGACTCAGGAGCGGCCCGTCGGTAGCCGCATCTATTCGCGTGCGGGCATTCCTCGCCTCGCACGATGCTCGATGAGGAGAAGTGTGCGATGTCCGCCCAGTCACGAGAATCCGCACAGCCCCCGCGTGTCACCGTCACCCACCCTGCGCGCCGCCAGATAGGAGGGCGTCTGCGGCACGTGGTCACCGTCTCGCTTGTCGCAGTGATGCTCGTCGCCGCCGCCACAGCGTTCAACGCGGCGCGTGTGCGCGCCACCAGCCCCTTCGCCGGCGTCAAGTACTACTACCTGGGGTTGGGCGATTCGCTGGCCTTCGGCTACGAGCCGAACTTCGACTGGTCGCATGGCTACGTCCAGAAGTGGTATCCCAATCTCCAGGCGCATGGCAGCCACAGTCTGACGAACTACGGCTGCAACGGCGAGAAGAGCAACACCTTCATCAACGGCGGCTGCCCCTATGCCTTCCTGCTGCACAACTACTACTCCGGCGCGCAGCTCAACGCGGCGGTCAAGTTCATCAAGGGCCACGCCGGCAACGTCAGCCCCGTCTCGCTCGACATGGGCGCCAACGACGTGCTGCCCGACATCAACACCTCCACCTGCGCCGTCAGTGGCAGTTGGGAGAGCGACCTGGCGACGATGGACGGCAATCTGAGCAACACGATTCTGCCGCAGCTCATCAACGCGCTTAAGAACAGCAGCGGGCAGGTCACCGGCGACCTGGTGATGATGAACTACTACAACCCGTTCCAAGCGCAGTGTCCTGCCGACACACAGTACATCACCGAGCTGAACGCGCATCTGGCCGCCGACTGGACCGCTGGATGGCAGCACGCGGGCTTCGCGGCGGCCCCCTACGGCCTGGTGGACGTGTACACGGCCTTCGGTGGCACGGCGACGCAGAACGACTGCACGAATACGTGGATGTGCAGCAGCTACAACGACATCCACGCCACCGGCGGCCAATCGGGCGAGCCGGGCAACGGCTACGGCGCGATCGCCGGCGCGTTTGAGAGCCTGACCGGCTATTAGCCGCTTCGATCGGCACATGCGCGTAAGCCTCCCCTTTCTGCCCGGAGGGGGAGGCTTCGGTCTTCGTAGATTGCCTGTGCGCAGGTGTCAGTCAGCGACGGTTGCCGGCCCGCGGGGCGCGTGCTGTGCTACAGTCGGCCAGAAGAACGGCCAACAAGAGTGGGGGCAGAGGCAATGGACCCTCAATGCTCGCCAGGAACACCCGCGCCGCGCGAAGGCTTTGTGCCGGTCGAAGGCGGCCTTATAACCCCCGACCTGGACGCCCATATCCGCGAGCAGGTGGCCCGCTGGACCGTCCCCGGCCTCACCGTCGGCGTGCTGCGCGATGGCGAGCGCGAGAGCCGCGCCTACGGCGTCACCAGCCTCGAGACCGGCTACCCCGTGCGCCCCGACACCCTCTTCGCGATCGGCTCGATCTCCAAGGTCTACACCGCTATGCTCATCATGGCGCTCGTGGATGAGGGCCGGCTCGACCTCGACGCCCCAGTCGTCACCTACCTGCCCGACCTCAGGCTCGCCGACGAGCACGCCCGCGACACCATCACTCTCCGCCAGCTCCTGAGCCACCAGTGCGGCCTCTTTGGCGACTACTTCGACGACTTCGGCATGGGCGACGACGCCCTCGCCCGCTGTGTCGCCAGCTTTCACACCCTGCGCCAGCTCACTGCCCCTGGCGAGCTGTGGGCCTACTGCAACAGCGGCTTCATGCTTGCTGGTCGCGTCGTCGAAGTCGTGACGGGCCAGCCCTTCGATGCCGCCATGCGTGCGCGCATCTTCGAGCCGCTGGGCCTCGACCGCTCCTTCTTCTTTGCCCAGGAGGCCATCGTCCATCCCACCGCCGTCGGTCATGCGCTCAAGACCCCTGGCGGCGACGAGCACGAGGTCCGCCGCAAGTACCTGTTCTCGCGCAACGTCGCCCCCGCCGGAGGCGTCATCGCGGACGTCGGCGACCTCCTTACCCTCGCCGCGTTCTCGATGGGTGATGGCATGTGGAACGACAGGCGCATCCTCAGCTCAGAGACATTGCAGGCAATGCAGACCCCCCAGGTGCGCGCCGCCAACTATCTCGCCGCCGGCTTCGCTGAGTGGTGCGGCCTCGGTTGGGCCATCCGCTTTATCGAAGGCGTCAAGGTGGTCGAGCACGGCGGCTCGATCACCGGTTTCCAGGTCAAGCTCAAGGTCGTCCCCGCGCGCCGCTTCGCCATCGCCGTCCTCACCAACAGCGCGCGAGGCGGCGTCGTGGGCGACCGCGTCGCCGCGTGGGCGCTCGACCATGTCCTCGGCCTACGCACGCCTGAGCCGGCCCTCGTCTCGCTCGCGCACGGCGCCCTCGCGCGCTTCGCCGGCCGCTATCGCACGGAGGACGGCGAGGCGGCGACGTTCACCGTCGAGGATGGCGGGCTGCGCCGCGTGATCACCGAGATCGATCCCGTCAGCCATCGCGAGCTGGCTTATCCGCCAAACCAGCTCAATCCGCTCTCTGAGCGCGAGTTCGTCGTTGTGACCCAGGACGAGAACGAAGGCTCGCGGGTAGACTTCATCGAGCGGGACGATGGCACCATCCGCTTCGTGCGCATGGACGGCCGGCTCTACGACCGCGTCGCGGCGGAGGTCCGTCGCTGATGCCAACATGTCCAGCCCGCGCGCTGGTTGGGACGCGGCAAGCCTCGTCCACCTCGCGAGAAGGGGAGACTTCGCGCAGCCTGGCCTGCCCGTGCGATGGTGTCACCCCACAGCGGCGATAACCCCCAGTCGCGTGCCGCCAAGCCGCTCTGGCGGCACCCACGCCGCCGGCAGGCCGCACCAGTCGCACGGCGCGCTCAGGCCCATGCGCGCCGACGAGGCGGCCAGGTCGTCGCTTGCCAGCAGGATCGCACAGGGCAGCGGACCGAACCGCGCCAGCCGCTCGCGCAGCCATTCGGCGGATGAAGCTTCGGGCAGCGGCTCGACCAGTGTCACCGGCGTGCCGGCGAAGCGCGCCAGCCGCGCTCCAAACGCGGCATCTTCGCCGCGCGCCGGCTCGGCCCAGCTATAGACCCGGCGAAAGAGATCGATCACCGGCTGAAGCGCCGAAACGCCCAGCACCACCTGCACCACACCACGCAGCTCGCTTCCGGCGGCTCCCGGCGTGGGGCGCACGCGCAGTTCGCGCGGCGTCCGATCCTCGATCAAGAAGGGCAGCAGATTGCCGGGCGTGCCCTCGCCCAGGTAGGCGAGCTGCCACTCGACGCGCACGCCGTCAGGCCGCTCGCGGTGCATCTCCACCGGCCCGGCGACCGGCACGCCCAGCGCCGCCACGCGCGCCGCCTCGACGGCGATCTCCGGCGCCCGAGCCGCCCACGCGCACGGGCCGGCGTTGGCCTCGATCTGCCGCGCCCACTTGCCGCCACTGTATTGCCCCAGCTCGCGGGCAGCGATCAGCTCGATGTACGAGTCGTCGTCAAAGCCCACCAGCGCCATGTGCGTGCCGCCCGTGGAGTGCGCGCCACCGTAGACCGGAGGCAACCCAAGCGCCTCGAACGCCTGCCGCATTGGCTCCAGCTCGCGCGCCGCAATTGTCACGTGATCGATCACCGGGTCCATCGTCGCCACCTTCCATTGTGCATGTTCAGCCGTCCGCATCCGTCATTGCCGATCATGCCACACCAGGTCATACCAATCGGCGTGTGGTGGCTCGTCGCTGTTGCGTGATCTCCCACGGTACGACTTGATCCCGCGAGCGCCATCACGTAGAGTGCCGGGCAGCGCGGTATCCCCCGATTGAGAGACGGCATGGCCCCGTGTGGGTGTTTGGGAAGAGATGCTTGCCATGCCGTTCATGACGTCTTACGTCGTCACGCCATGGTGTCGTGAATTGCCGCTGGCGCCGGCGCTCGAACGGTGAGCCGCTGGCTGACGATAGCGGAGCACGCTCGCCGCCCCCTGGTGCGCGGGCACAAGCAGAGGGAGAGGAGACAGACCATGTACGGAACGGTTGCGCGCATGCGCATCAAGCCAGGCGCGGAGAGCCAGCTCGATCAGCAGATGCGCGAGTTCGAGGGACTCAAGGTGCCGGGCTATGTGACGACCTACGTTTACCGCATGGATGCCGATCCACAGACCTGCTACATGGCGGTGGTCTTCGACTCAAAAGAGTCCTACGTCACCAACGCCCGCAGCCCGGAGCAAGACGCCCGCTACCAGCAGATGCGTGCGCTGCTCGACAGCGACCCCGAATGGCACGACGGCGAGATCGTCTCCCCGATCGCCTGAGCGAGACGATTGACCGCTCAGCCGCGTCATGATACTATCGAGAGGATTTTGCCTATCGAATCGAGATGATCTCCGGCGCCTTCCCACGCCACACGTCTGCGAGGTTCCTCATGCATCTGTCGCGCACCGCCGGCCGCCGTCGTCCCTGGTTCTGGCTGCCACTCGTGGCGCTAGTCGCGGCGGTGCTCGCGCTGGCGGGCTGCGCCTCCGGGGGACCGGCGGGCGGCGTGGAGGTCGCCAGCGTCAACGGGCATGGCATCGCGCTCAACGACTACCAGCAGGCGGTGCGTTACTTCGCCGTAGCGCAGAACCAGCAGCAGGCGCCCGACATTACGTGGCAGACGGTGACGGGGCGCGAGAATCTCGCGTCGGTGCAGGCCAGCGCGCTCAGCTTCCTTGTCAACATCGAGCTGATCCACGAGCAGGCCTCGGCGTGCCACGCGAACGTCACCTCGGCCGACGTGGCCAAGCAGCGCGCAACGCTGGAGAAGGAACTCAAGTCGGGCGCCAGCAATCCCTCGATCGCGCCGCTGATTCCCGTGCTAACGCCGCGCCTGATCGATCTCTTCTCGCAGCTCAGCGCCGACGAAACCGGCTTGACCAATACCGTCTCGGCGCCCAACGCCCACCTGCGCCAGATTGTCGTCGCCAGTCAGAGTGAGGCGGCCCAGCTCGCGCAGCAGGCGAAGCAGGGCGCTGACTTCGGCCAGCTCGCCAAGCAGCACTCGCTGGATACGGCCTCCGCCACATCGGGCGGTGAGGTCGGCACCTTCTCGTTCGGCGAGCTGGCGTTGCAGTCGCCGGCCTTCGAGCAGCAGGTGTTCAGCGGGTTCACCCCGGCTGTTTCTGGCGGCTGCTACCGCCAAAACCACTACGGCAGCGCGGCCACCCGCTACGTGATCACGCCCAACAGCAGCAACCAGTACGTGCTCTATCAGGCCCAGCTCTCTGACCAGCCGCTGAAGAGCATCAAGGATAGCCAGACGCAATCCACCGCATTCGGCGCCTGGCTGATTGACATCGTGCGGGCGCACACCAACGTGACGACCTACATCGCGGCGCCCACCACGCAGCAGGCCCCAACGGGGCAGTAGGTTTCGGAGAACGCGGAGGACGCGGAGGGGAGAGAAGCAGAGGGAGAGGAGAGGGAGAGGAAGGAACCGCAGAGGACGCGGAGGGGAGACGAGGGTCCATAGGGGCGCATGGAATGTGCCGCTGTTCGCACATGGCGTGCGTGCGCCCGCTCGTAGACGTGACACGGCCCCATGCCTGCCATGAGGCACCTCTCGGCGGCTACAATCTGAGGGAGAGGTGTCCGGCAGCAAGGGGAGCGCGCATGGCAGGGCAACGGCAGGCAGAGCGGGAGAGCGAGCGGGAGATTATCGTCGTCGGGCTGGGTCCCGGCCGCTGGGAGGATCTGACGATCGCGGCGCAGCGGGTGCTCGAATCTGCCGAGCGCGTGGTCTTTCGCACGCTGCGGCACCCCACCGTGGATGCGCTGCTCGCGCGGCGGCCGGGCCTGACGTCCGAGTCGTTCGATGCGCTCTACGAGCAGGCCGAGAGCTTCGAGACGCTCTACCCCCAGATGGCCGAGCGGCTGCTCGCCATGGTCGCCGAGGCGCCCGCCGGTACGCCGCTGGTCTACGCCGTGCCCGGCCACCCGCTGATCGCCGAGGCATCGGTGCAGGCGCTGCGCGAGCGCGCGAGCGCCGCTGGCGTCGCCGTGCGCATCGTGCCGGGGCTGTCGTTCCTGGAGCCGGTGAGCGACGCGCTGAACCTCGACCCGCTGGAGCACGACGCGCAGCTCGTGGACGCGACACAGCTCGCCGGGATGGCCGGCTCGCGGCTCAGCGGCGCGATCCTGCCCACGCGCCCGCTGCTGATCGCCCAGGCCTACAACCGGCGGCTACTGAGCGGCGTCAAGCTCGCGCTGCTGGAGCTATACCCTGAGGACTGGGACGTCGCCGTGGTGCGCTGGGCGGGCCTGCCGCGGCAGGCGGTGGAGCGCGTGCCGCTGGTGGAGCTGGATCGCGACGAGCGGGCCGATCACCTGACGACGATCTACGTGCCGCCGCTGGCGCCGCTGGCCGCCGTACGCACGCCGGAGGGGCTACGCTACGTCGTGCAGCGCCTGCGATCCCCAGAGGGCGGCTGTCCGTGGGACCGCGAGCAGACGCACCAATCGCTGCGCAAGTACGTGCTGGAGGAGGCCTATGAGGTCGCGGACATCCTCGACGAGTGGGAGGGGACGCCGGAGCAGGCCGAGCACCTGGCCGAGGAGCTGGGCGATCTGCTGATCCAGGTGTATTTGCAGGCCGAGATCGCCGACCAGGAGGATCGCTTCCACATCGGCGACGTGTATCAGGCCGTCAACGAGAAGCTGATCCGCCGCCACCCGCATGTCTTCGGTGATGTCGAGGTGCATGATTCGGCGCATGTGCTGCGCAACTGGGAGGCGATCAAGCGCGGCGAGCGCGAGGCGAAGGGCGAGGAGGTCGCCGCTGAGAGCGCGCTGCGCGGCGTGCCCAACAGTCTGCCCGCCCTGCAGCAGGCGTACGAGCTGGGGAAGAAGGCGGCCAAGACCGGCTTCGAGTGGCCGGAGACGCAGGGAGCGCTGGCAAAGGTCGAGGAAGAGGCGCGCGAGCTGGCCGCCGCGGCGGGCGATCGCGCCGAGCAGGAGGCGGAGCTGGGCGATCTGCTGCTGGCCGTCGTCGCGCTGGCGCGGCACCTGAAGCTGAACCCCGAAGATGCCCTGCGCGCCGCCAACCGGCGCTTCCGCCGGCGCTTCGAGGCGATGGAGGCGCGCGCCCGCGAGGAGGGACGCGCGCTCGACACGCTCGCACTCGACGACTGGCTCGCCCTGTGGGACCAGGCGAAAGCCGCGACGGCTCAGAAGGCGTAGATCGGGCAACCCTTCAGCCCTTACGCTTAGCTGCCGAGCGCCTGCGATGCGGGCTGGGGCGGGAGATGCGCATCGAGAGGCTCCGCGGGTGCACCGCGCGGGCGCAGCGCGAAGATCACCCATAGCGCGATCAGGCCGAAGACCGTGATGACGCCCTCGACGAGCAGCGCATTGCGGACGGCCCCGAGATGGACGAGCTGCGGCAGGAAGGCGGCGAC
>DASVAA010000238.1:0-9731 GCA_036376595.1 Ktedonobacterales bacterium
GGCCTCCGCCGCCTCGACGCCGGGATCGCCGCCCTGCGCGCTCTCGCCGCCGTACTGGTCCCACCGGTACGGGTGCGGCGGCGGCGCCTGGATGAAGTTGGGCACCAGCGGCGCGAACGCCTTGTGGTAGGCCGGCATGCCGGTGGCGCTCATCGCGGCGAAGGTCACGCCGTGGTAGCCGTGGAAGCGCGAGATGAACTTGACCTTGTCGGGTTGGCCGTGCATCTTCCAGTAGAAGCGCGCCGTCTTGAGGGCCGACTCGTTGGATTCGGCGCCGCCGGTGGTGAAGTAGACGGCGGCCATGTTGGGATACGAGCCGGTGACGAGTCGCGTGGCGAGGGTTGCGGCGGGGATGTTGGTGTAGCCGACGTAACTGTTGCCGAAGGCCAGTTCGCGCATCTGCGCCGCGGCGGCGTCGGCCAGCTCGGTGCGTCCGTGGCCGATGTTGACGTTCCACAGGCACGAGAGGCCGTCGAGGTAGGTGTTGCCCTCGATGTCGGTGAGCACCGAACCCTCGCCCTTGACGAGCACGATCGGCTGCTGGTGGTCGCTGGGATGCTGGAGGGGGTGGACGAGGTGCTCGCGGTCGTCGGTGAGCACGGTGGAAGCCTGGAGCTGGGGCGACGGATGCACGGCAATCCTCCTTCGCGAGCCGGGGATGGCTGATGCGCGCCAACCGGCCGGCCTGTGGATCCGCTATGGGCCGGTGCGCTGCGTTGCGCTACTGCTGCGGCCAGCGTATGCCTCCACATACGCCGCTGTCAACACTCGCCGGACGCCGCGTCCCGATCCTGAATCGGCTCGGGCCGGTTTCCGTGGACGAGGACTCTTCAGGCATGCATGCATTCACCGGCTGATCGGCGCGGAGTGGCGCGAAGTGGCTCGGCGTGGCGGTTGACAGCCAGCGCGGCGCCGTGGTACGATTTCCCCTGCCGCGCCAGCCAGACGCGACGCGGCAGGGACCCGTAGTGTAGCGGCCTAACACGCCGGCCTGTCACGCCGGAGACCGCGGGTTCGAATCCCGTCGGGTCCGCCTGAATACACGATCACTATCCACAAGACATTGAGGGAGCGCCTATTTGGGCGCTCCCTCTCGTTGTTTGTCGCCGCTTGCCGCTAGAACTGGAGTGGCGATACCTCGCTCGCCGGCGGCAGCGCGATGCTGACCCCGGTGTTGAACGCGGTGAAGTCCATCTCGCCGGTGGTGGTCGCCGTGCCCAGACCCGACATGGTCTCGTTGCTCGCCATCACGATCTTGACTGGGCGATAGTTATCCTGGCGGAAGTAGTAGTCGAGCGTGGCGGTGCCGCTGACGCTGCTGTTGGCGCCGGTAGTGGAGCCGCTGCCGGCCAGCGCCGAGCCAGGAACCGCCTGGTTCAGGTCTTCCTTCGCCCGCAGATGCCACACCGCGACGCCGTTGATCGTCTCGCTGCCGATCAGCTTGGCATCCTTGAGCTTGCTGTAGTCCACGTACATCGAGGTGTCGGCGCCCAGCCCGCCGACCGAGGCGAACGACATCTTGTACCACTTCCCGCTGTCGGCTCCCGGCAGCATCCCTCCGGACATCTTGATGTAGCCAGTCTGGCTGGCGTAGTCAACGATCACGGTATCGGTGAGGTTGACAGCCTGTGGAAGCGCCGCATCGGCGAGGGCCATCGTCATGTCCATCTGGGCACGCCTGGGCTTCAGCGTCTCCTCGCCCTTCGCCGTCATCGTCTCGTTGAGCTTCTGTGCGCCCAGCGCCGAATCCGACATGTTCATGTTGACCGTGAGCTTCATGGTGTACGTCAGGTCCTGAACTGTCGCGCTGTTGGCGCCCTGCGCACTGGTTGGATTGTTCACGTTGAGCACATTGGTCGCCCGCTGCAGGATCTCCGCCGCGGTGGGCACGTGGGATTGAGGCCCACCCAGGCTGCAGGCGGCGAGACACAATACGCCGAGCAGGAATACCGGCAGCAGCAATCCCACAAGCCGGCGCCGTAGTACAGAGTCAATCATCCGTCCATCCCTCCTTCGCCCCATCGGGAGATATACCAGGGCCTCGGCAATCGCCCAGCCATTCTAGCAGAGTATCGCAAGGTGAGCAATCAGCTCATCACACACCCCGGGGCAGAGGATCGGCAGATAAATCCGCGCCAAGCGCCTCTCGATTACAAGAACTATATTCACGCAGACGAAGGAGCAGAAGAAGCGCCCATCACTTCTGCACGGGCAGAAACTCCAGCAGCAGGCGGTTGAGCCGCTCTGGCGCCTCGACCGGGATCCAGTGGCTCACCCCCTCGATGCGCTCGTAGCGCCACGGCCCGGTGACGTGCTCGGCCGAGCGCAGCATGGCGTCTTCGGTCAGATAGAGGTCGCCGGTGCTGAAGATGCTCAGCGTCGGCGCCTGGACCGGTGGGAGCTGCGGCGGCGGACCGGCGAGCCGCTGCGGCGACATGTTCGCGCGATACCAGTTGAGGCCGGCGGTCAGCGCGCCCGGCTCGGCGAGGTCCACAAGATAGCGATCGGCGTCGCCGCCGCCCTGGAGCAGCGTGCGCATCAGATACCAGTCATCCTGCTGGAAGACCTCCTCGCTGCCCGGGAACTGGATCAGCAGCCGATACCACCCCTTCTGCAGGTCCTCAAGCGTCGGATGGCTCCGTGACGCCGGATGGCCGACGGAGAGCACGACCAGGCGATCGGCCCGCCGCGGCAGCAGCGAGGCGAAGAGCCAGGCGACGGCCGCGCCCCAATCGTGACCGACGATGTGCGCGCGCTCCACGCCGAGCACATCCATGATCCCCGCGACATCGGCGACAATGGTGGAAAGCGCGTAGTCCTCGACGCGCGGCGGGCGCTCGCTCTTGCCGCGACCGCGCAGATCGGGCGCGATGGCGCGGTAGCCAGCGCCTACGAGTGCAGGTATCTGGTGGCGCCATACGTACGACGTGTCGGGGAAGCCGTGGAGCAGGACGACCGGGGCGGCCCCCTTCTCCCCCTCGTCCACGACGAAGAAGCGCAAACCGTTGGCGGTGACGTCGGGCATGGTATGCCTCCGTGTGCTCACGTATGCTTGCTGACCGGCAGCCATCTACCAGGCGGATCACTCATGCGCCACAGGTGCCGGCACAGTTTCGGGGACGGCTACGGGCTGGGCCGGTCCAGCATCGAAAAGCTTGCCTAGCGCTGTGACCATCGGCTGGAGCCGCGGCGGCAGTCCACCTGAGAGCGCGGAGGGCAGCCAGTACATGACCTGCCGCGTGCAGTGTGGGCTGACCAGCGCCGCGCGCAGCCAGGCCACCGACTCCGGCGCGGCGTCGCGCACCTGGGTCGCGGCCACGGTCCAGCGGTACATCGGCAGCATCATCTCGTCCCGCTGGCGCTGGAACGCGCTCAGGCTAGCCTCCCAGTCGGCTCCGCGCAACGCCGCATCGAGGGCGCCGGCCAGTGGGAATGACTGCGCAAGCGCGTCGCCGATGCCCGTGCCGGTGATCGGGTCCTTCAGGTAGCCGGCGTCGCCGGCGAGCGCCCAACCTGGGCCGTACGGCTTGCGCAAATAGTTCTCGATGCCGCGCGTGCCCAGCAGCTTGCCTTCCAGACGCGCGCCCTCCATGCGCGCCGCCATGCCCGGTAGCGCGCGGAAGCGCTCCTCGAAGACCGCCTGCGGATTGGCGCGGAACGTGGCGTAATCCTCCGGCTGGAGCTCCAGCGCCAGGCAGTCTTCATCCGGCCGCATTGGAAAGATGAAGCCGACCTGATCGTGCGCGAAGAACATTTCGAGCGCCGGCTCCGGCAGTGGCCTCACGCCGTGGTAGTAGCCGTAGTAGGCGGGCCGCTGCGCCGGCACCGCCTCGTAGCGCTCGGCCTTGACCCACTCGGCCACCTTCGAATACTTGCCGTCGGCGCCGACCACGACGTGCGCGTACACCTCGCGCCGCGTGCCATCCGGCGCGCGGAGGACCGCCCCTACAACACGCCCGTCCGCTTCGAGCAGCCCCTCCGCGTGCGTGCGCTCCCGCATCTCGACCCCGCCTCGCTCCCTGGCATGCCGGATCAGGATGGCATCGAGCGCGTCGCGCCGCGGCGCCAGCGAGTAGGCGCCCGCCGGACCGGCCGGCCCCTCGAAGAGGCAATCCTCGACCCACGTGCGATGGCGGGTGAGGCGGCGGAAGCCGGCCGCCTCCACATCCGCAAGCACTCCCAGGCGGCTGAGCGCCGCAACGCCGGCGCCGCCGACGAGGTGCGTGGAGAGCGTGTCGCTGGGAAACACATCGCGGTCCACCATCAGCACGCGATGGCCGCGCTCGCCCAAAAGCAGCGCGAGACTGGCCCCCGCCACACGCGCTCCGACGATCAGCACGTCATAGTCCGTAGTCCCCATGCCGCTGCCTCCATACCCTGCCTGTTCTTCTGCCAGCGATCATCACCAGGAGGTGGCCACCCAGTGGACTCCGAAGGACTCTGAATCCGTGCGCCGAGTATACCCTCGATTTTGAAAGCTCGTATCGTGAGAAACCTTGCTAGAGGGAGATCGCGGTATACATACGGCCACCAGTCACACCCGCCCGCTTGACACCGCCCGTCCGCCGCTTTACAATCCGCACATGCTCCTCATTGCGTGAGTATTCGTAGCATGAGCCAAAGCGAGGCGATCATGGCGGCAAGCACTCCCGCTCTCGCGCAGGCGGGCGTCGAGCATGCCCTGCTGGGACTGCTGCGCGCGCGGCCGATGCACGCCTACGAGATGCATCAGCAGCTCGTGCAGGCCGAGGCGCTGGGGCTGGTCTGGCGCCTCAAGCAGGGCCATCTCTACGCCCTACTCGCGCGGCTCGAATCCGCCGGGCTGATCGCCGCGACCACCGAGACCCAGGGCACGCGCCCGCCACGCCGGATGCTGGCGCTGACGCCGGCCGGCGAGGAGGCGTACGCGGCGTGGCTTGCCGCGCCGGTCGCGCATGGCCGCGACTTTCGTCTGGAGTTCCTGGCGAAGCTCTACTTCGCGGCTCGCGAGGGGCCGGCGGCGGTGCGCGCGCTGGTGGACCGCCAGCGTGCCGCCTGCGCGGGCTGGCTGGCCGAGCTGCGGGCGCAGGCGCGCGCGGTTGAGGCCGAGCGCCCCTACGACGCCCTCGTGTTGGAGTTCCGCGCCGGCCAGATGGCGGCGATTCTGCCCTGGCTGGCGCGCTGCGAGGCGGTGCTGGCCGGATCAGCGTCGGTGCCTTGAGACTGCTGATGGGCGCACGCCATGCGCCCCTACGCGCTCCCCTGTCATCCCCTCGCCCCACGCTGTAGTGGCGACGCCCGCGTCGCCTCTGCTGGGGCCGGGGGTGTGGACCCTAGGAGGACCCTTCGCCATGCCCATGCAGCAGCGACGATCTCCGCGCACCGCCTCGCGCCGTGCTCCCCACTGCATCCTGGTGACGATCTTCGCAGGCCTGCTGCTCGCCGTCAGCGCGTGCGCCCCCAGCGGCGACCCAACAAGCCAGCCCGTCACGCTCGACGTCTTCGCCGCGGCGTCGCTGCAAGCCGCCTTCACCACCATCGGCCAGCACTTCCACCACGCCCACCCCAATGTGGGCGTCAGCTTCAACTTCGGCGGCTCGAATACGCTGGCGCAGCAGATCACGCAGGGTGCGCCGGCCGACGTGTTCGCCTCGGCCAACGCCGCGCAGATGGATGTGGTCGTCAAAGCCGGCGACGCAAGCGGCGCGGATGTAAAGACCTTCGCCCACAATCGCCTGGTCGTGGTCTACCCCAAGAGCAACCCCGCGCAGCTCTACAGCCTGCACGACCTCGCGCGGCCGGGCGTCAAGATCGTGCTGGCCGCAGCCGCGGTGCCCGCCGGCCAGTACGCGCTCGTATTCCTCGACAAGGCCAGCGCCGACCCCAGCTTCGGCGCTTCCTACAAGGCCAACGTGCTCAAGAATGTAGTCTCGTACGAGCAGGACGTGAAGTCGGTGCTGACCAAGGTGAGCCTGGGCGAGGCCGACGCGGGTATCGTCTACGTCACCGACGCCGCCACCGCAACGAGTAGCCTGAGCACGCTCGACATCCCCGACGCGCTCAACACCGTCGCGGTCTACCCGATCGTCGCGGTCAACGGCTCGCCGCACGCCGCACTCGCCCAGCAGTTCGTGGCTGCGGTGGACTCAGCGGACGGGCAGGCGGTGCTCGCCAGCTACGGCTTCATCGCTGGGGCTGCCGGAGTGCAGTATTCTCCGCCGGGCGGCAGTTGATCCGCAAGATGAGGAGCCATACCAGCATGCGGAGCACATCGAGCCAGATCGCGGACCGCGTGGCAGCGGCGCCCGATGCCGAGCGCGCCGCGCCCCTCTCGCGCCCGCCTGCCTCGCGCCTGCCCGCCCTGCGCCGCTCGCTGCCCCTGGCGCTGGCGAGCCTGCCGCTGCTGCTCTTCCTGCTCATCCCGCTGCTGGCGCTCGTGCTGCGCGTCAGCCCCTCGGAGCTGCTCTCGCGCCTGGTCGCCGCCCAGGCGGCGCAGGCGATCTCGCTGAGCCTCTTCACCACGCTCGTCACGCTGGCGCTGACGCTGCTGGCGGGCACGCCGCTCGCCTACCTGCTGGCGCGGCGGAGCTTCCCCGGCAAGGTGGTGCTCGATACACTGCTGGACTTGCCGATCGTGCTGCCGCCAGCGGTGGCGGGCATCGCGCTGCTGGTGGCCTTCGGCCGGCTTGGCCTGGTGGGCCGCTGGCTCGACGCAGCGGGCATCCAGGTGGCGTTCACGCCGGTCGCGGTGGTGCTGGCGCAGACCTTCGTCGCCGCGCCGCTCTACGTCAAGACCGCCAGCGCCGCCTTCGCCGCCACCGACCGCGAGCTGGAGCAGGCCGCCGCGCTGGATGGCGCCGGGAGCCTGCGCGTCTTCCGCTACATCACGCTGCCGCTGGCGCTGCCGACACTGCTGGCCGGCGCGGTGATGACCTGGGCGCGTGCACTGGGCGAGTTCGGCGCCACGATCATCTTCGCCGGCAACTTCCCCGGCCGCACGCAGACGATGCCGCTGGCGATCTACCTCGGCTTCGAGCTGGACTTGCAGACGGCGCTGGCGCTCTCGCTGGTGCTACTGGTGGTCTCGTTCGGCGTGCTGCTAGTGGTCAAGGGCGGGCTGCGCCAGCGCATCGCGATGAGTATCTGAAGCGTCTTCGCCCACCACCATCACCATCACCATCACTCCTCGAACAAGAGATGATCCAGGCCGCGGACCAGCCCCGTCGTCCGCACCACCTTGCGCACCGCGAGCAGCGTTCCGGCGACGTACGGCTCCGCCCCCGCGCCGGCGTCGTGCCGGATGGTCAGGCGTTCGTCGGGCAGGCCGAACAGCGCCTCGAAGCCGATCACGTAGCCGGGCAGGCGGACGGAATGGACCTGCGTGCCGGCGATCGTCGCGCCGCGTGTCGCGGCGTCGCCGTGGATCTGCTCGATGGGTATCTCCAGATGGGATTTCGCGACCTCGCCCAGCTCCTCGGCCAGCTCGCGCACGGTTCCGCTGGGCGCGTCGGCCTTGTCGGCGTGCGCGTAATCGATCAGCTCCCATGAGGGCACGTAGCGCGCCGCCATCAGCGCGAAGCGCTTTGCCAGCGCGGCGGTGATCGAGAAGTTGCCCGCCGCGATTACGCCCAGATCCCGCTCCCTGGCTGCCTGCTCGATCTCGGCGTAATCGGCCGCCGTCAGCCCCGAGGCGCCGACGACGACACGGACCCCCTGCGCCAGCGCGGCAAGCGTGTTGGCTTTGACTGTGTCGTGCCGGGTGTAGTCAACGAGCACGTCGGCCGGAACCTGTAGCGCCCTCTCCACCGTGGGCGCTATCTGGACGCCAGCGGGCGGCAGTCCGAGCGCCTCGCCGATATCGCTTCCCGCCTGCTTGCGCGCGACGGCACCGGTGAGCGCAAAGTCGGTTGACGCCAGGATCGCGCGCGTCACCGCCGCGCCAGCCCAGCCCGTCGCCCCCGCGACACAGACCCGAATCGCCATGCCGGCCGCCCTCCCCTCGTGTCGTCACTCCAAGTGCGCTCATCGTAGTGAGCGCGCCTGATCGTATCTTGCGGCAGCCCTACAATCCCTATCAACCGCAGACGGCGACGGTGACGATAGCGCCTGGCCGGTCGTCATCGAAGCCGCGATCATCCCGCACACCCGCTCGAACGGGGGAGGACTCAGATGGAACTCAGCGCACGCAACCAGCTCAAAGGCACGGTGACGGACGTCAAGCTCGGCACGATCATGGCCGAGGTGACGGTGGACGTGGGAGGCGGCCAGACGGTGGTCTCGGTGATCACCCGCGGCTCGGTCGAGCGCATGCAGTTGAAAGTTGGCGACGCGGTGACGGTGATCATCAAGAGCACCGAGGTCATGCTCGCGAAATAGGCGACGGCTATCGCGCGCCACGCCGGCCTCCTAATCCGCAAATCGCCTGCCGCCGCTCCCCATGCCGCGCGAACCGATAGCTCCGCGTGCTAGAATGGCGTCGTGAGAGCGGCGGGGGCGATACGCAGTGCCTGCCGGGCGGTTATAGGCGAGAGGAGCGGGCGGATGGCGCTGGAGATCGGCATGCGCGGCGAGGCGGCGCTGGTGGTGGGCGAGGCGCAGACGGCGGCGGCGTTTGGGGCGGGTGGCGTGCAGGTGCTGGGCACACCAGTGATGATCGGCCTGATGGAGAACGCCGCCTGGCGCCTGGTGCAGCCGCACCTGAACGCGGGCGAGACCACCGTCGGCACGCTGGTGAATGTGCGCCACCTGGCCGCGACGCCGATGGGCGATACGGTCATGGCGACCGCCGAGCTGGTGGAGATCGACGGGCGGCGGCTGGTCTTCCGCGTCGAGGCGCGCGACAGCCGGCAACTCATCGGCGAGGGCACGCACGAGCGCGCCCGTGTGCTGCTGGACCGCTTCATGGCGCGCGTCTCCGGCGAGCAGGGGCAGCCGAGCTGATGCCGACCTCATCCAAATGGACGAGTTTCACGCTTGCAATGTGCGGCTTGTGCGATACAATACCACTGCCAGGGAAGTTGCCGCAGCGCCATGCCGAGGGCGGCCGGAGCGTTGGACGAATGGATAGCGCGCACGGTTTACGTCGGGCGCGCCAATGGGGCGGGAGCCGGTAATGTCACTCATCAATATGGCGAAGCGTGAGATCAACTGCAAGATCGTCTACTATGGCATCGGCCTGAGCGGCAAGACGACCAATCTCCACTTCATCCACAAGACCGTCAGCCCGCGCGATGTTGGCGATATGGTTTCGATCAACACCGAGACTGAGCGTACCCTCTACTTCGACCTGCTGCCCCTGGAGCTAGGCCAAGTGCATGGCTTCCGCATCCGCTTCCAGCTCTACACCGTGCCGGGGCAGGTGCTCTACCAGCAGACGCGCATCTCGGTGCTCAAGGGCGCCGATTGCGTCGTCTTCGTCGCCGATTCACAGGCCAACAAGCTGCAAGAGAACGTCGAGAGTTGGAACGAGCTGAACGAAGAGCTGCGCAAGATGGGCCGCAACCCCGGCGAATTCCCCCTGGTGATGCAGTGGAACAAGCGCGACCTGCCCAACACCCTGCCGGTGAACGTGCTGGAGCAGTACCTCAACCCCTATCGCGCCCCCAGCTTCGAGGCCGTTGCCGTGCGCGGGCGCGGCGCCGTCGAGAGCCTGCGCGTCGCCATCAACTCGACTCTGCGCCGCCTCGAACGCTCGTGAGGGGATCGGACTTCGAGGAACGCGAAGGGCGCGAAGAAGACGCGAAGGGCGCGAA
>DASVAA010000239.1:0-4991 GCA_036376595.1 Ktedonobacterales bacterium
CGAGGCGCGCGCTGTCGGCCTAACCCTCTACCGTGACGGGGACGAGCTGCTGATCGCTGGCCCCCGCGCGGAGGCGTTGCCTCTGCTCGATACGCTGCGCGAGTACAAGCCTGAACTGTTAGCACTGTTGGCGCGCGAGGCGAGGGAAGTGGCCTGGCGCGTCGCCGCCCTGCGGCCCTACGTCGCGCGCCTCGGCCCGCTCGATCCGATCCGGCTGCCGCCGGTGCGCGCAGGCGTGCCGCCGCTCGTGAGCCAGGACCCCGCGACCGGCGACTATACCTACCACAAAGGCTGCCCCTCGTGCGGGGAGCCGCGCGAGGCGGGCCAAATCTTCCGGTGCCGCGCCTGTACTCGCGCACATCATTTGGTGCTGCTGGAGCTCCGCGAGGGCGTGGTCCCGACCGCATCGCCAGCGACGGCGGAAGGAGGCGACGCCGCGTGAGCACCTACCTGCGCTGCACCGGATGCGGCCTCACCTTCTCCAGCGAGCGCGCGTTCTGCGCTCACCGGACCGGCACCTATGCCCACGGCCGCCAGAAGTCGCAGCGCCGCTGCCTCCGTACGAGCGACGAGATGCACCGCGCTGGCGTGATCGAGCACCAGAAAAACGCCGGTTCACGTGTCGTGTGGACGATGGCCGCGTCCGTCCAGTCATGGGTGGCACGTCGCGACCAGTTCTCTGAGACACCCGACATCGAATACGGCCACTCTGACACGTCCACGTCACCCGCCAACGTTGCCGGCGCAGGAGGTGACACCCATGCGGCCTGATGCCCCAACGGCCGCGAAGACGGCCGTGCAGCCGACGTCCAACATCCTTGCCGGCTGTGCGCTGGTGCGGCTCGGCGACGCGCGCACGGTGGAGCGGCTGCAACGGCTGGGAGCATGCATCGTCGCGCAAGGCGATCACCTCGACGCGCTGGTGATAGCCGACGACGAGTCCGACGCCAGCGATCGGGAGGGCATGCTCGACGGCGCGGGCGGCTGGGTGCTGCTACGGTGGCGGCGGCGCGAGGTGCTGGTGGTGCTCGTGGCAGCAGGCGAAGAGGGAAGACGATGATGGCGAGAGAACGACCCCATGATAAATCAGCAGCAGAGCTGGTACAGGTGGGCGAGCCGATGATCGTGACCATCGAGGCGGAGTGCTGCTGGGACTGGGGCGCTAACGATCCGGCGACCCTTGCCGCAGTGCAAGCGGCGCTCAATGACCTCGCGCGAGCGGCCAACCGCCAGGCGGCGTCTATCCGCGCGGCATTTGCGCGGATCGCTGAGCGCGCAGATGCCCTCGCCGCCGCCCAGCATGAGGAGCGCGAGCATACGGAGGCCCACGCGACGGTCGTCTGTGCCGGCTCGATGGTGGCATGGTGGGACCAGATTCGGGCGGCGGCCGCGGCGCGATGGGCGGAACTGCGCGCCTTCCTGCGCGCCGTATCCTGGCCAGAGCCGACGCAGCAGCACCGCGACTTGATGATCCTCGCTGGGATGACGGGTGCGCCGGCCGATGACCGCGCCCGCGGGGAAGCGGCGACGCGCTGGGCACGGCGGCTCGCGCCCATGTGGCGGGTGTTCGCCGAGGATCAAGAGGCGCTGCGCATCGTCGCGCAGGGGCGGCGGGCGAGTGAGGGCACTCCGGGTGGGCAAGGAGGACAGCACGATGCCACGCTCTACGCTCGCGTGAAAGAGGAGCTGCTCCAGTCTGCGATCTACATGGTGATCGCGGAGGAGGAGTGGCGAACGCAACGGCTCACCAGGCCCTGGCGCAAGCGCCTGGACAGTCGCAAGCTCAGGTCGATGGAGCGGTTCGAATCGTGGCTCGCCGAGCGAGGTGAGACCCTGAGCGCCAACTGGCTGTCGGTCGATGCGCTGTGCCTATGGATCGACCGGCACGCCATCACCGAGGCGGAGCGCGATCTGCGCGAGCGGGCCTATGGCGTGCCGCTGGACGCTGCCGCCCGCGACCGTGCGCCGCAGATGCTCTCCCTCGACGCGCAGGCGGGCACCGACGACGACGACGACGATCCGCGCAGCGCCGTGAGCCAGGCGAGCCGGGCATGGGCGCGCAGCGACCCGTGGGCACTCTCCCGCGCATGGGAGCGCGAGCAGCGCGAAGAGGAGGAAGCCGGACCAGCGGTCATCGAGCAGGCGTGTCGGGATGCCGGCCTCACCACGATGCAGAGCGCGCTCCTGGATGCCGTGCTCCGCAATGGTGGCGACCACATCGCTGCGGCACAGGAGTTGGAGGAACTGACGCCCGGTGCCGGGCGCACCCAGTGGCATCGCATCAGAAAGCGGATGGAGCCGATACTCACCCCGCGATTGGCTCACGCGACCGCAGCGCATGCTTGATGTAACGAAAAAAGCGACTAGTGGTGAGCGGTCCTGCGTGGCCTCCTTTGAGAACGCGGGTGCGGCCGGCGGACAGTCGTCAGTCATGCGGCTATTCGGCGCAGGGCCGCTCACCTTTCTCTCCCCCCTTCCTTCTTCCGTCCTCCTCCTTTGGCCGGTCGCACGTGCCCATCTACGTGCGGAGGAGCATCCTATGGCCTACAAGCCGCAACTGGTCGGGATCGTCGGTCCCGGCAAGCTCTATCCGCTCTCGGCGGCGGCGGCGGCCGAGAAAGCTATCGGGATGACGCTCGATGCCACCGCGAATCCGGCTGTCGGCGCGCCCGGCTCCGCGACCGTCACGCTCACCATCCTCGACGGCGATCTGGGCGGCGTCAATGCCGGCGACCTGGCTGTCTGCGATACCGGCGCCGCCTACGAGGTAGCGCCGATCACCGCCGTCAATATTCCGGCCGGGCAGATCACCGCCACCTTCGCCAAGACCCACGCCGCGAACTTCGCAGTGCGCGTCTCGCACGGCACCTTCCTGAATGGGATCGCGATCCCCCAGATTGGCACGGCGATGACGCTCAGTCTGTATAACGGCCACCCCTCAGCGCCGGGTGCCGCGCCGTTCTTTACGTGGGTGACGGCAGCCGGAGCAGTGCCGCCGCACCTCTTCGCTGGCGTCTGCGACCGCGGGCTGTACGCCGTGTACGCGGGGACGACGCCGGGCTTTGTCTCGCTCACCGCGCTCGCAATGGTGCGGTAGCAAGTAGAAAGTGGAGTTCACTCTCGATGCTCACGACCACCACGGATTCCGAGATGCCAGGGGACGCGCAGGCGCAGATCGCCGAGGCGCTGCGCGACCTCCAGGTGCGGCTCCACTCGGCACCGCCGGCAACCGGAGTCCCAGCGGTGCCAGTGCCAGACGACGCAGCCGCACTCTTCGCGCAGGCCGCCGACGAGGCACGCACCAGCGAAGCCATGTTCACCGAGGCCGAGCGGCTCAACGCGCTGCTCGCGCGCACGCGCGCTGCCGGAGCGGCTGTCCAGCAGGAGCTTGCCATGATCCAGGCGAGCCGGGCCGAGCGCATCACTGCTCTCGCCGCGGCCAAAGCCGGGGAGCGCGAGCTCGACGTGGCGCGGGCGCGGGCGCAAGACGACAAGGCAGCGGTCGCGCGGGTGGGCGGCGACCTCGCTCGCGTGGACGCGCAGATCAACTCGCTGGCCGCCCAACAGACCGCAGCGCGTGAGCGCCGCACGGCACTGGAGCAGGGCGGACAGGCTGCCGAGACGGCAGCCGCGAAACGCGAGGCACTGCTGCTCCGCCAGTTGCGGCAGCACACTGAGGCCCTCGCGGGCTATCAGCGCGATCTGGCAGCATGCGAGAGGCAGCGAGAGGAGGCGACCACGCGGCATGCTGAGGTGCTCGCCGCCGCCTGGCAGGCCGCCATGCGCGAGGCCGCCGAGCAGGAGCAGGCAGCATCGAGCGCCTCCGCAGCGGCGATCCTCCACGTGGCCCACGTGCGCGCCCAGGCGCGTGAGGCGCTGCGGCCGGTAGCCAAGGGAAGCAGGGCCGCCGAGCAGGTGCTCGCGGCCATCACCCATGCCGACCACAGAGAGGTGGTAGACCCGCTCGACGCGCTCGCCGCAGCATTTGACCGCTGGCTGGCGGCGCTCCATGCCGCCAGCGGCAACCTGCCCTCCTATTTCCAGTTGCCGATGGTCAGCGAATACCTGGGCACGCTCGTCCTGTCGCCGAGCACGCTGGGGGCGCTGTTGCGCGACCCCAGTGAGGCCGAGCGCATCGTGCAGGATCGCCGCCAGGCGGTGCAGAACGTCCGCGCCCGGATCGCCGAGGCGCGCGGAGAACAGAATCGATGACCACCGAGCAGGCAAGAGCTTTGGGTATTCTCAGTGGATTGCAGGGGCAGCCGGCCGTGTGGCGCCACACGGCAGCGGCATACCCCGCCTATTTGGTCGCCTGGCAGCAGGGGCACAGCGAGGCCGTCAAGGCACGTGCTGCCGAGCAGCAGGCACGAGCGAAGGCGCAGGCGCGCCAGCAGGGCATGGTGTCCGTAGCCGGTGGCGATCTCTTCGGGGCAACCGCCGGCACAACCGCTGGCGTGCCGCCGCGCGTCTGGGGGCGGTGCCGCGTCGTCCCGCTGCCGGTCGAGGAGGCCGATCAGCTGATCGCCCACACGCTGGCCGAGGCGGGGCGTATCGCGGATCGCCTCGACATCGCGCTGCAGAAGGCCCACGTGCGCGAGCAGGAACTGCGGCGCGGCCGGGACTACAGCCACGGCGGGAGAGGTGGGTGATCCTCCCCATGAGCACGATCCCGACGGATACGAAGGTGATCCGATCTCCGCGGACGCCTGCGCCGGAGCTCGGTCTGGAGTCGGTCGAGGTGGCGGCGCTGCGGGCCGTCCTCGGCGACATGACCGCCCTCCACCAGCGCCTGCTCGCCCTCGACAGTCAGATGCGACGGAGTGCGATCGTCGCGTCGCGCCGGGAACTGCATCCCACGCTGGACGCCGCCGCTCTCCGCACTGCCGCCCGCGTCGAATATCAAGCGGTGATGCGTGACCGTCAGGCGCTGGTGGCTCGCATCGAGGTGCTGCCGCCCTTGGCACGGCGTACGCTGATCGCCGCACTCGCCG
>DASVAA010000240.1:0-9326 GCA_036376595.1 Ktedonobacterales bacterium
CGGCCGAGAAGCTCGCCCACCTCGGCGATCTGGAGTGCCTCGGGCCGCACCGCGCGACTGCCCTCCGGCGGCACCGGCAGCAGCTCGACCCGTGCCAGCCGCACCTTGGGCCGCCCCCGCGACCGATCGCGGTCGCGTCCCTCTGTTGGCTCGCACTGGTGCTTGTGGATGCCGCTCTCGCCGCGCAGGATACCGCGCAGATTGGCGCCCGCGATGCGCACGATCGGCGGTGCGCCGAGCTCGCTGACCAGCGCCACCTCGTGCCCCTTGCGCTCGGCCCAGCGGCGATAGAGCGCAGCCAGCTCGGCGGGCCACTCGCCCGGCTCGCGTGCGTGTCCGGCGGCGTACGGCGTGACGCACAGGAACACCGCATCCGATGCCAGCCCGTCGCCCTCACCGGCCAGCAGCTCCAGCTCCGCCAGCGCCACGTCGCGCTCGAGTTGCTCGTACTGCGCCGCCAGCCGCGCCGGACCCGTCGCGTCGCCGTGGCGGCGGATCTGCTCCGCCGTCTCGACCAGCCGCTCGGCCCGGTTGCGCAACGCCGCGAAGTGGTCGGTCACGCGCTCGAAGGCGTAGATCGCCGTCATGATCTGCCGCGCGCGCGCGTTGTCGTCCCAGAAGCTTGGCCCGCGCGTCTGCTCCAGCAGCTCCGCCGAGCGCGTCGCCAGCGCCTGGTAGCGCGGCCCGGCGATCTGCTCCTCGATCCGCGCGCGCAGTCCCGCGATAGCCCCCGCCAGCGTGCGCAGGTCCATCGTGCGGGCGCGGCCGCTCGCCGCGTCGGTCACCACCAGCCGCTCGTGCAGCTCTTTGAGCGCCGCCTCCTCCGGCTCTGGTGCTGCTGCCGCCGTGACTGGGATGATCGCGGCGGCGATCTGGCCGTCGCGCGCGTAGAGCTCCAGCAGTTGCTCGCCGGCCGAGGGCTGCGCGGCGATCTGGCGCGCCAGCGGCAGCAGCACCAGGCGCTTGATCGCGCGCTGCAGTGGCCGCGCGCCGAACGCCTGGCTGAAGCCGTCGCGCACCAGCACGTCGAGCACCTCGTCGCGGAAGTCGAGCAGGATGTTGCGGCGCAGCACACCCTCGCGCAGCAGCGCTTTGCCCAGCTCGCGCCGCGCGATGCGCCGTGCCTCCTCCACGCCCAGCGGCTTGAAGACGACGATCGAATCCAGCCGGTTGATGAACTCCGGGCGGAAGTACTCCTCGACCGCCCGCGCTACCCGGCCCGCCTCGCGCGCCACCGACTGCTCGCCCTGATTGAGGAAGCCCAGACTCCCGCGGCCGTCGGCCAGCTCGGTGCCGATGTTGGAGGTCATGATGATGATCGTGTTGTGCAGGTCCACCGAGCGCCCGCTGGCATCTGTCAGCCGCGCGTCGTCGAAGACCTGGAGGAAGAGGTCGAAGACCAGCGGGCTGGCCTTCTCGATCTCGTCCAGCAGCAGCACGGTGAAGCTCTGCCGCCGCTGTTTCTCCGTGAGCTGCGCCAGCAGGTCGGGCGCGCTCAACCCCGTCTTGAACTCGCTCATATCCAGGCGGATAAGCTTGTCCTTGCTGCCGAAGAGATATTCGGCGAGCGTCTTGGCCAGCTCGGTCTTGCCCACGCCGGTCGGTCCGACGAAGAACAACACGCCCAGCGGCCGCCCCGGATCGTTTAGCTCGGCCTTGAAGAGCGTGACGACGTCGGCGACGGTGTTCACCGCCTCCTCCTGGCCGATCACGCGCTCGTTGAAGTAGGCGCGGATCTCCTCCTGGGTCAGCGGGATCGTGTCGGAGATCATCTTCTCGGGCAGTTGCGTGAGCCGCGAGAAAGTCTGGCTGACTACGTCGCTGGTGATCGGGAGATCGGCGCTGACCTCGCCCCCGGCGCTGCGCGCCACCCCCTCGCCCCGCTGGAGAGGGGGACGGGGGGTGAGGTTCCCAACTGCTGCCTCGGCCAGCAGGTGCGTCGCCTTGCCCGGGAACGCCTGGTACGGCTCGAAGCGCCGCGTCAGCTCGTAGGCGCGCTCCAGCGCCGCCGGCTCGATGCGTACCTTGTGCTTGCGCTGCAGGTCGCGCGCGACGTCGCGCAGGATCGCTTTGGTGGCGTCGCGGCTCGGCTCTTCGAGCGTGACGATGTCGAAGAGCTTGACCAGCGATTGGTCGTCGGCCAGCGCGCGGGCGCCATAGCCGCTGCCGTTGTAGTTTTCGGGCGTCGCCTCGCCGATGACGACGATCTCGTGCCGCTCGATGAACGGCCGCAGGAAGGTCGCGAAGCCGTCGCTCTTATCGGAGGCGCGGCCGGCGTCGCGCAGCGCCCAGATGTCCTCGATGTAGAAGAAGACCGTTTTAGCGGCCTTCACCGCGTCGAGGATCTCGCCCAGCCGCGTCTGCCACTCGCCCAGATACTTCGTGCCGACCAGCACGGCGCCAGTGGAGATCGCCGCCACGTGCCAGCCGTCCAGTGTACCGCCGGTGGTCTTGCGCGCCATGCGCGCGGTCGCCTCGTGGATCACAGCGGTCTTGCCGACGTTGGCGGCGCCCAGCAGCAGCACGCTCTTGCGCGCCGCGAGGCTCTCGTAGACCTTGGCGATCTCGGCCTCGCGCCCGTAGGCCCGCGCGAGCAGCCCCTCCAGCGCACGTGCCGAGAGGTTCGCCGCACCCAGCTCGACCAGGCGATCCATATTCTCTGTTGCCGCCGTATGCCTCACGCCGTCCGCCCTCCGCTTTCCGCTGGGCCGCGCCGCCCACCCTCTGCCGCTCGCCTCGGCGTGTCGCGCCTGCCGCGCCTCTCCAAGCTGTACGACGCGCGGCACATGAGAGTTCTCTCTATCGTATCCCAGTACGGTTGGTAGGGCAAGCGCGATGCTCTGCTCTCCCCGTCGCGCCGGGGGCGAGACATGAGACGTACCGTGCCCGAACCATGCACTGTCGTATGTAGTCGGAGCGCCAGGGTCAGCACGAAGATGGACAAGGGGTATAGGGTGAGGGCCGCCGTCTTTCATGTTGGGCCGCCGGCTGGTGCGTCCTCAGCGAGAATGGTCTGGTATGATGGAGCCATGGCGCTTCGTTCTATGTTACGTCCCGACGGCGTGCATCCGCCGAACACCGCGAAGGAGAGTTCCCCATGGCACTAGACGACAAGAAGGCGACGAAGGCGAACAAGGGGTTCACGGACGAGGAAAAGGCCGCGATGAGGCAGCGTGCCAAAGAGCAGAAGGCGGCCGCGGGCAAGGCGGATGAGGAAAGCGCCGCACTCGCGGCGATCGCCGCGATGCCGGCGCCGGATCGCGCCATGGCCGAGCGCCTGCACGCGATCATCACGGCCAGCACGCAAGCCCTCTCGCCGAAGACGTGGTACGGGATGCCTGCCTATGCCAACAAAGACGGCAAGATCGTCTGCTTCTTCCAACCCGCGGCGAAGTTCAAGACGCGGTACGCGACGCTGGGCTTCAACGACAGCGCGCACCTCGACGACGGCGCCGTGTGGCCGGTCGCCTTCGCCCTGAAGGAGTTGACCGCCGACGACGAGGCGAAGATCGGCGCGCTCGTGAAGAAAGCGGCGAGCTAATGGCGTGCCGTCTTCCGCCGTTTGCCGTCTGGCGTGGCTTGAAGATCGCGACGGACCGGGCAGCGTAGCATCCTATTGAGTCCTCTACACAAACGTCAGGGATTCCCCCACAGATAGCCATAAGAGCCGGCCTCCAGCGGCGTCGTGTTGCCTGTGGCGAGGTCGTAGAGCACCGGGCCGGGACCACTGATGGCGAGCACCAGCGCGACGCCGTCGCTGCGCCAGCTCTCGAGGCTGCCTGTAGCCACTGTGGGCGCACCGCCAAAGCGCACGATCTTTATCTGATTCAGGGCACTCATGGGAGGGTTGGTGCCGGCGTAGGTCGAGCCGGCCAATGCCGCGGCACTCCCATCGGGCGAGAAGATCGGCGTCACAAGGCTGGCGGCGAGCTGCGACCCAAACGGTGTGCTGGCAGCGGAGCCGTCGGGATTGGCGTAGAGCACGGGGGTATCTTTGGGGGCGTAGATGTCACTTGGTCCCGACGCCGCGCCGGGGTGATGGTAGAGGATGTGTGCCCCGTCTGGCGAAACGTCCCACGGCGCCGTCCAGCCGCAGACCAGCGTGCCCTGGCAGCCGCCAGAGGTATACAGGCCGAGCGAGACGAGCTGTGTGTCGGTCCCGGTGGTCAGGTCGAAGCGGTGCAGGTAAGCGGCCGTGCTGGCGCTGTCGTAGCCAGCGTAGAAGAGGTAGCGGCCGTGCGCCACGACACGCCCAGGGTGGGCGCTGACCCAGCCAGAGATGCGGCCGAGCGTCGTCTCGCGGCCCGAGCCCACGTCCACGCGCACCAGCGTCGTCGGTCCTGGCTGCTCGAAGCCCTGGGGATTGCCGGCGATCGTTGTGATGGCACCGAGGAAGCTGCTGTCGTCGAGCCAGCCGAAGAAGATGCGCACCGTGTCACCGACCTGTGGGCTTTGGCCGAAATCCACGGCATACGGTGTCTGCGAGATGGTGCCGCTCCGCACATCAATGATGGACACTTTGGCGATCCCCGGAGTGCCGGAGGTCCACACCGCCAGATACCGTTTCGAGGGCGACCAAGCGATCGCCCCCGTTTGCGCGGAGCCAAACTGACGTGGGGCAGCGCAGCCGGTGACGACAGAGAGCAGCCCGTCGCCGCGGACGTAGGCGTAAGTCATGCTCGATCCCTGTGGGTTGGCGCAGACGAAGCCGTTGAGTGTCGGAGACGTGGTGCCGCTTGGCGAAGGCGTCGCGCTGGGCTGTGCCGACGGGCTGACCCGCGGCGTGGGCGTGCCGCCGACGTTGGGCGCGTGCAGGCGTGGCCCAATGAGCGCCACGAAGCCGGCGATGATCAGGGCGGCGGCCAGCGTCGCGGCGAGTCCGGCGAGCGCACGGCGTTTGCGCGAGCCGCGTGGATCGCGTGGCCTCGTAGGACGCCGGGTGGGCGCTTCCGGCCGCGTGGCGGTGGCGAGCGGCACGGTGGTCCCGTCGAAGTGCGCGCTCGGTCCGCCCAGCCGCAGCGGCGAGCGCAGCAGCGTGTAGAAGCGGCGATACATGGCGAGGGCCTCCTGACATTCGGCGCAGGTTGCCAGATGCTCCTCGACGGCGATGCGTTCGGCGTCGCCGATGCCGCCGCCGCTGTGGTAGTCGGAGAGGCGGCGTAGCCAGGCGTGGGTGGGGGCGCTCATCGGGCACCTCCCTTCGCCTCGGCCTCGGCGAGGCGCGCGGTGATCTGGCGGAAGCGCTCTTTGGCGCGGAAGAGGATTTTGCGCGTGTTGGCCTCGCTGATGCCCAGCTCGGCGGCGATCTCGCGCACCTCAAAGCCGGCGGTTGTCTGCAGTAGTAGCACCGCTCGCCAGCGCGGCGGCAGCTCGGCCAGCACCGCCCAGACGGCGTCGCGCTCGGCGACCGTCGCGGCCACGTCCGGGCCGCGCAACGCTTCGATCTCCGGCTCCGGCCGCTGCCAGCGGTCCGAGCTCCTCGCGCCGGCCTCCGGCTCGACGGCGCTCAGCGGCAGCCAGCCGAAACGCCGCGTGCGCCGCAGCGCCGAGAGCGCGGTATTGGTGGCGATGCGATAGAGCCACGCCTGCGGGTGCTCGATGGACGCCGGGTCGCGACCGGCGGCGCGGTAGGCGTGCAGGAACGTCTCTTGCACCAGGTCCGCGGCCCATTCGCGGCCGCGAGTCATGCCGTAGAGGTAATCGAGCAGCGGCGGCTGGTAGCGGGCGAACCACTGCTCGAAGTGGCCCTGCTGCCGCGCGCTGGCGCCGGCGTTAGCGCCCGTGCCCAGGCTGGAGCGCAGCCGCTGCGTCGGGGCGGTGTCGTCCGCGCCGGACTGCAGCAGGTGCCGCAGCGATACCGCGACCGCGCCGCGCGCCACCCGCGCGAGCGCACTGATCGCGTGCCACGGGGAGTGCGTCGTAGGGGCCGTGGGTGCCGTGGGATACGAGGGCAGATTGCCGCCGAGCCGGACCTGTATCATGCGCCACCGCCTGTTCTCGCTGTTCTCAACCTCAAGCCCCCCCAAGGCTGGCTGATCTGACGACTGGACTCGACCGAGCGCAGAGCCTCGCTGTGGGATATGACGGCCAATCCGCGCCACGTGGGACACCTTCATCTGTGAATCGCGTCACATTTGCGGGCTGCATTGCGCCCCATCGGCTGGCGGCGATACAATGCGCGCATGTTCTATCTGTTCCATGGCGCCGACGAGTTCTCCGCGCGCGAGGCGCTGGCCCGCCTGCGCGCCTCAGATGATTTCGGCTACAACCAGGAAGTGTTTTCCGGCGCCGAGACGAGCCTGGAGACGATCCTCGCCGCCTGCGACACGATGCCCTTCCTCAGCGAGCAGCGGCTGGTGGTGGTCGAGGGGATGCCCAGGCGCCGGCGCGGCGCAAAGGATGATAACGAAACCGATGGGGAGGGCGGTGAGGGAGCATCCGTGCCGGCAGCGGAGGCGGCGAGCGCTGGCACAAAGGGCAAGCGCGGCAAGGGCACTGGGCCGAATCCGCGCGCCTTCGTCGAGGGGCTGGCGGCGCACGTGGCGCATCTGCCGCCGACGACGGTGCTGGTTGTTGTGGTGGATGAGGCGCTGGATACATCGCACCCGCTGGTCAAGGCGGCCCAGCAGCACGGCAAGACGCGCCTCTTCGCGCCGCCGCGCGGCCCACAGCTCGAAGACTGGCTCGACCGCCGCGCCAAATCGCTGGGTGTCTCGCTGGCACCCGATGCCGCCGCGCTGCTGGCATCCGAGATTGGCGAGAGCACGCGCCTGCTGGCGAGTGAGCTCGAGAAGCTGCGCACCTACGTTGGCGCGGGCGGGACAATCCGCGTCGAGGACGTGCGCGCGCTCAGCCCGGCGTCGCGCCAGTCGCGCGTCTTCGACCTCACCGATGCGCTGGCCCGGCGCGATAACAAGACGGCGCTGGCGCTGCTGCACGAGCTACTCGCGGCCGGTGAGTCGCCGCTGGGCATCGTCGCGCTGACGGCCTACACCACGCGCTCGCTGCTGCAAGTCAAATCGCTGGCCGAGCGCGGCATGCGTCCGGCGCAGATCGCGCAGGCGGCGGGGATGGCGCCGTTCGTGGTCGAGAAGTCGCTGGCGGCGGCGCGGCGCTTCAGCTTCGCGCAGCTCGAAGCCGCCCACCGCTCACTGCTGGAGATCGACACCGCGCTCAAGAGCAGCCGCATGACGCCCGAGCTGGCGCTCGACCTGCTGGTGGTCGAGTTCGGCGGCGGCCGCAACACGAGCGCCGCGCGGTAAGGGAATACGGAGAACGCGAAGGTCGCGAAGGCAGGTATTGGCTACTCGCGCGCGGGGCGGCCGGGCCAATTCACAGGTATGCCTGGCACGCCCGATCCTGGCGCATCGATCGTGGGTCCGCGCGAGATGATCGTCGCATGAAGGCACTCCCCCTTGGCCACAGCCGATCTACGCCGGACACATCACCTGAGCTGAAGCGTGACATTCGTCTGGCAGATTTACATCGTCTGGCGCTCGCGGTATACTGCGACTCGCTTTGCCCGCTGGACGACTCATATGCCAGACGGGTGGTGAAGGAGGGTAGCCGTCGCGGCAGGAGTATCCACGGCGCGACGAGTGGAGAGGGGGATGCACGATGTGGAAGCGCACCCAGCCCGATAGCGATGGCGCCGGCGATGCCTGGGCCACGCTGTACGCGGAACAGAGCGAGCCTGTGAACGCCTGGCTGCGTCTCGCCAGCTCCGGGTGGGACCAGCCACAGCGTACGATCGAGGCGCGCGAGAAGCTCCGCCGCAGCCGGCTCGTCGCGTGGCTGATTCTCGGCCTGCTGGTGGGCGTGGTGATCCTCTCGCCGCTGGGACTCCAGGATGCCCGCGCGCGCTGGGTGCTGGGCGCGTGGGTGCTGGGGTTGGTATTGGCGGCGGTGCTCAATCGCCGCAGCTACGTCACCGCGGCCGGCGTGACCCTGGTCGCCTTGATCAGCGGCGGAATCCTGGCGGCCAATCTGGCAAGCCCGATTGGCCTGACGATGGGCGAGCTGCCCAATTTCGACGCCTACGTGGTGCCGGTGGTGATCGCCGCCTCGGTGCTGCCGCGCGCCTCCGGCTTTGCCGTCGCCGCCCTCAACTCGCTGTTGATCGCCGGCAATTATGCCTGGCAGCCGCACAACGCCAACATCGCCCAAGACGTGCATCTCTATTCGAGCGCGACAGTGCAGACGATTTCACTACTGGTGCGGCCCATCGCGCTCCTGTTCGTGCTGGCGGTGGTGGCCTACTTGTGGAGACGCGGCACCGACCGCGCGATTCGGCGCGCCGATCGCGCTGAGGAGATCGCCGAGCTGGAGCGGCGCGAAATCGAGCGCACGCGCGAGATCGAAGACGGCGTGAATCAATTGCTGGCCGTCCATGTGCGGCTCGCCAACGGCGATTTTGGCGCGCGCGTTCCGCCACTGAGCAGCGCGCCGCTGTGGCAGATCGGCAACAGCCTCAATCATCTGATCGCCCGGCTGACGCATTTCGCGCAGGTTGACGCCATCTTGGGCCGCACGCAGCAGACCGCCACGGCGGTGGTAGACGTTATTCAGCGCTGGCAGCAGGGCCAGAACGCCGTATTGCCCGCGCCCGCCGACACGCCGCTGGACCCGCTGCTCGCGCTCCTGCAGCACACGGCGGGCGCCCAGCGCGCCACGCGATCGTTCCCCACCGGCGCGCCCGGTGCTGGGGCGCACCCCAGCTCCAGCCCCAGCTCTGGCCCCAATTCTGGCTTTGGGCCTGGCTCCGGCGCATCCGGCACGCGTCTCTCCGGCTCCTCGGCGCCGCCCGCGCCATTTGAGGGCCCGTGGCAGGCTGGATCGCCCCCTGCATCTGAAGCCGACCGGGGACATGCCTCTGACCCCTGGCACCCTGGACCCGGGCCCACAGAAGGGGAGTAGCGCCGCGTTCAGGCGGACACCAAGACCCCTATGCACAGACGCAAGCGCCCTCCCCAACAGCGGATAGGAAGGGCGCTCGTTCGTCTGGACGCGGTTCAGCCGCTACTTCTGCAAGCCCTCGACCAGCGAAAGATTGATGAAGAGGTCGCAGCTCTGGCGCAGAATCATCGCCGCCGCGTCCTCGAAGGCTGCCACCTCGACGCGCACGCCCTTATCCGAGGCGTACTCCAGCAGCGGCAGGAAGTCGCTGTCGCCGCTGACCAGCACGGCCGTATCGAGCGCGCCGGCGTCTACCATGCGCACGATGTCCATGCACAGGTCGAGGTCCATGTCGGCCTTCTTGGCGCCGCTGGCGAAGGTCTTGAAGTTCTTCGTCGTGATGCGGTAGCCCAGGCCGCGCACGGCGTTGA
>DASVAA010000241.1:0-42365 GCA_036376595.1 Ktedonobacterales bacterium
CGTCCATGCCGCAAGATGAAGGGCACCGCCGCATTCCGAGGCCTTGACCTCGATGGCGTCTGTTGCGTTGCCACGGATGTAGCACGGGGAGCCTCACCTACGTCTTCCTCGGTCAGTCTGGCGCTGTCGCTGCTGTTCGGCCTGACGCAGCTTGGCATCGGCAGTGCCGTCGTGTGGCACCTGCTGCGGCGCGGCCGCTGGCGCCCGGTGCGCGGCTACGTGCTGTTGCTGATCGCCGCGTGGTTTGTGTGCAGCGGCGCCGCCGAGCTGGTCGTCTCCGGCATGGAGACGGCGCTCCGGCTGTGGGGCGCACCGTCGCTCGCGACCTTCGCGCTGTGGCGCGGGCGGGCCGATCTGGCGCTGCTCGTCGCCTCGGGGCTGCTGGTGCTGTGCCTGATCGCCTATCCGCTGCTGCGCCGTCTGCCGGCTGGGGATGATGATCGAGGAAAGTAGGACTCCATGACCTGGTGCCGTCTCGTGGCCGCCGATCTGGATGGCACGCTGCTCGACGCCGCGGGCTGCGCTAGCGCCGCCGCGCGTGACATGGTGCGGGCGCTGCGCGGTGCGGGCGTGGTGCTCGCGCTCGCCACCGCGCGGCGCTATACGGGCGCGGCGCCAGCCGCCGAGGACCTGGGGCACCAGGGGCCGGTGATCGTCTACGACGGCGCGCTCTCGTGCGCGTATCCATCGGCCGAGCCACTGGAGCGCGAGGCGCTGCCGGCGACGATCGCTCGCGAGGCGGTCGCGGTGCTCGCGGCCCATGGTCTGCGCCCGCTTGCCCAGTACTGGGACGCTGGAGCCGAGCGTCTCTGCCTCGGCCCGGCAATCCCTGGCGCAGAGCACGAGGCGAGCTATCTCGCCCGCTACACGCAGCAGATTACCGAGCTACCGCTCGACCAGCTCTGTGCGGATGGCCTCGATCCGCTGCGGCTGGTCGTCTTTGGACCGCAGGATCGATTGACCCCTGCCGCGCGCGAGCTGCGGTCTCTTGCCTGCGGCCTGCAAGTGCTGCCGATGGGCAGCTATGGCACGGCCGAGTTGACGGTCTTCTCGCCGGCCGCGTCCAAGGGCGCGGCGCTGCGGACGCTGGCACGGCGTTTGGGCGTCCCGCTGGCGGCGACCTTCGCCATCGGCGACGGCCTCAACGACCGATCGCTCTTTGCCGCGGCCGGCTTCAGCGTGGCGATGGAGGGCGCTCCCGCCGAGCTGCTGGAGCTTGCCGATGCCGTCGCGCCTCCCAACCACCGCGAAGGCGCCGCGGTTGCCCTGCGCCGCTACGTGCTCGACCGCGACACATGCCCGCGCGCGTAACTTCCGCCGCCGGTCGGGCGTCTCACCTTCAGGGAACTTCTGTTGGCGGTGCGCGTCTTTGAGGGACAGGCTCGCCGTAGGAAATTCGGGCCGCTCCGTATTTGCGCCGGCCGGGCTTGCTCCGTCAGATAGAGTAGAATAGTGAGGCGCCGCGCGAGATGGCGAGGTCTCGGCGTGGCAGGGTGGTAGTGGCACTGGTGGAAGGGACGCGACGTATGGACGGCCGATCCACGTTGGTGACTGGCGTCAGACGAATCGTCAGGGAGGTGCGGCTGCTCGACCGCCGTCGCGCGCTGGCGCTCGTGCTGGGTGTGATGCTGTGCGTGCCGCTGTTGGGCGTCCTGGTGCTCGACACCCCTGATTTCGTCCACGCCCAGCCGAACATCGGCCTGAATAGCGCCGCGGCTTGCTCGCAGCTCGCCCACCAGGACCCCACGGCGACCAATGGCAGCGAGTGGGGGCGCACGATTCTCGCCGGCCACAACGCCCCGCGCGGCTGGTTCGGCGTGGATGTCTGCTCCAACGGCCTCAACGTCGCCGCACCCAACCCGGCTAACGTGAGCTGCGACGCGCTGCCGAGCAACTGGCCGGCGAGGGGCTGCGCGCCGGGAGGCGCCACACGAGACGGCTTCGGCCTTACGTTTCAATGCGTCGAGCTGATCACGCGCTTTGCCGCATGGGCCTTTGGCGACCAGCCGAGCGCCTGGCTCGGCGACGCGCCCGATCTCTGGCTGCCGGGCAACCACCCCTCCGACTGGGTGATGTATGCCAACGGCTCGAAGACCGCCCCGGTGCCTGGCGATGTGCTGGTCTTCGGCTCCGTCACCGCCAACGGCGCGCCCTGGCCGGCGGGGGCCGATGGCGAGCACGGCGGTCACGTCGCGGTCGTCGCGGCGGTCCGTGGTGGTGAGATCGTCACCGCCGAGCAGAACGTCAAGTGGGGCAGCGAGGACCATCCCTCGGACCAGCTCGGCCTGACGCACGCCGGCGGCCGCTGGATCGTCTCTGGCTCGACGAGCCACTCCACCGCCTTGCCCGCCTTCCGCTGGCAGAGCACGATGGGTAGCACGCGCGCGGTTTATGGCTGGCTGCACTCGACCAAGAACACCGGCACGTTCCCCGCTCACAGCGGATCGTCGCAGGCGACCAGCAGCGCCCCGGCAGTGACGCCCAAGCAGGCGCCTGGCGTGCTGCCATCGCTCTCCGGCGCAACCGTCGTGACCTCCGCTGGCACGCTCGCCGACCTGACGTGGACCGCCGGCGGCGTGCTGCCCGGCGACGACGTCAACGCTCCAACGCATGTGGCCGTGCGCAGCCTCGGCGCGCCCGACACTTCACCGATTGCGCTGGAGCAGACCCCCGCCACCGTCGTGCTGCCCGACGGCCGGCGTTATACCTACGCCGTCGGCACCGATGGCCATCTCTACGTCGCGCGCACCGCGCCACAGGTCTTCGGCACCTACTGGTTCGACCACGGCGCGCCTGACGGAGTGCGGCTGCAGCCCGGCGTCTCGGCCACGACCTACGCAGGCGGCATGGGCGTCGCCGCGCTGGGCAGCGACGGCAATCTGTGGTGGCGCGCGGGACCGGTGGGCAACCTGGGCAATTGGCTGCCGCTAGGTCATCCCGCGGGCACCACGCTGGCCGGAGGCTTCGAACTGCGCGGCGCGCCTGGAAGCGGCTCGCCGCTGCTGCTTGCGCTGGGCAGTGATGGCACGCTCTACGAGCGGGTCTGGCAGCAGCCGGTCAGCGGCGCCGATGGCGCGATGCAGGTGCCGGCCGGCTGGAGCGACTGGCTCGCGCTGCACCTCGCGCCCGCGAATGTTCAGCTCAGCGGCGCGCTGCTCGCGGTGCCCGAATCCGCCAACCCGCAGTTCTGGATCGGCGGCTGGCCGGACACCCCGCTCGACGTGTTCGCGCTCGACACGCGGGGTGGTCTGTGGCTGTTCCGCTCGTCGGGGCTGGCGCACGGCTGGAGCGCGTCGCGCATTACGCTCTCCCACACGCCGACCGCGCTGATCGCCGGTACGGCGGTTTCCGCGGCACCTGCCCAGTCGAGCGCCGCGACATCCGGCGCGACTGGCTCCGCAGCAGCGGCGACAGCCACTGCCACGCCCAAGGCCACCGCCTCGGCAACGGCCACTTCGGCCCCCAATGCCCAGGGCGCGCTGCTGCACGTCTATCTCTCGGCCTCCAACGGCGTGGTGCTGGCGGCCGTCTCGCTGACCACCGCCAAGCCCCCGTCCAACGTGCAACCGGTGGAGACACTGCTGCCGCCGGTCGCCATCGCCTCGCGGCTGCCGGCGGTCGCGCTGCCAGTGGGGCCAGGGGCAAGCGTGCTGATCGCGCCGGAGGTTGAAGACATACTAATCGGGGGATCGAGCGATGGCGTAGCGGCGCTGCTGCCGTCGAGTATCCCTGCTCCCACCCCCGCTAGCTCCAGCAGCGGCTCATCGCCGGCGCAGCCCGCGCCGCTATGGGTCTCGGCGGGGCGCGTGGCGCAGGGCACGAGCTTCGACGATGCCTTCACCCGCCGCAGCCTGGATGCCCGCTGGACACTCGTCGGCCCGCAGGCACGCCCGCTGGCGTCCGATCACGGACTCACGCTGACGGCACCCGGAGGCGAGGCCGCGCTGTTGCAGAGTGTGCCCACCGGGGACCACTTGACGCTCGCCGTGACGGTAACGCTCCCCGCGCATCCGTCGTCGGATTTCCGCGCGGGGCTGCTGCTCTACCTCGATGACGGCGACTGGCTGACGCTGGCGGTGCAGCGCGGGCAGGTCGCGCTCTGCGGCTCGGCCTGGGGACAGGCAGCGCCCTGCGTGACCCAGAAGCTCAGCGTGCCGAGCGGTTCCGGCACGGGCGTCACGCTGCGGCTCACGCGCGACGCCAACGGCTACAGCGGCCAGGTCTCGCTCGACGGCACGAGCTGGAGCACCGTCGGGTCCTGGGCACCCGCGTTGCCCACCAAGCCGACCAACGCCACTCCCGGCGCCACGCCTAAAGCCACGGGGACCGCGACGGCGACAGCGACGACCACACCCTCCGCGACCGCCAGCCCCGGATCGGGCACGCCCACACTGGCCCCGGTGGCCTTCACGGAGTGCGGTGTGCTGGTCGCCGGCAGCACGTCCGCCGATTCCGCGCCGCTCTTCACCAACTACACGCAGAGTGCGCAGCCCGCATCAGGCGCCTGACGTTGATGCACGGACGCCGATTGGGCTACGTATCAGATGCCGAGCAGCCCGATGAATGATGCGACACCGCGTGATCGGTCCACCGACGATCCCGACGAGGTCTTCGACCTCGTGGATCGCGACGACCGCGTGATCGGTCGCGTGCGGCGCGGCGAGGCGCACGGCAATCCAGCGCTGGTGCACCGCAGCGTGCAGGTGCTGCTCTTCGACGGCGCCGGTCGCGTGCTGCTCCAGCGCCGCTCGCGCACGAAGGACCTCTATCCCGGCGTCTACTGCGCCTCGGCCTCCGGGCATGTCCACAGCGGCGACGACTACGCCACGACGGCCGCGCGCGAACTGCGCGAGGAGCTAGGCGTCGAGGTGGCGTTGCGCTTTGTCGAGCGGCAGCTCATTGCCTCGCCCTATGAAACCGAAATGACCGCGCTCTACCTTGGCCGCTGTGATGGCCCTTTTGCCTTCCACCCGGGCGAGACCGATGGTGGGCGCTTCTTCACCCTGGCCGAGATTGCCGCACTCCGCGCACGTGACGACTTGCCGCTCACCCCGTCGGTCGAAGACGCACTGGCAACCGTCGAGCGCCTCGTCACGTCTGGTGCCCTCGCCGCGCTGCTCGCCGCGCTTTGACCTTACGCTGTGGATGGGCGTAAAATGGAGGTGTGGTAGGACTGCGCACGGCCTTGGTGCTGCCTGCCGCACGCGCCACGCGAGATGAGGAGGAGCCGCCGGATGGCTGACGAGCAGCAAGCCCAGGTTGAGGTGATCGGCGACACGCCGATTGTGGTAGACGACGTGTTCAACGCCCTGCGGGAGTGCTACGACCCCGAGATTCCCGTCAACGTCGTAGACCTGGGGTTGATCTATAATCTGAAGATCGAGGGGACGGCGGTGGACGTGCTGATGACCCTCACCGCGATTGGATGCCCAGTCGGGCCGGAGGTAATGGCCGAGGTGGAGGGGCGCGTCAAAGACGTTCCGGGGGTCGAGACCTGCAATGTCACGCTGACCTACGACCCGCCCTGGTCGCCGGAGCGCATGACCGAAGACGCGCGCTGGGAGCTGGGCATCAGCTGATCGTGCGCCACCGCTCGCCGATAGGGCACGGTTGATTCACGCCGCGCGCCGTCCCTGAGGGACGGCGTGAGCCGGGTGGAGGGGCGCAGGCAGGCAGGCGAAGGTCGTGGAAGGCGGAGAGGCCGTATGTATCTGGATCAAGCGCAGCTTCCCGCGGCGCAACAGACGGTCAATATCTCTGCCAAGCTGATTGCCTCGATCAAGATTCTGCAATGCTCGGCAGAAGAGCTGGAACAGACGATTGCCCGCGAGCTGAGCGAGAATCCGGCGCTGGAGGCCGAGGAGCTGGCGCAATGCCTGCACTGCGGCTCGCCACTGCAAGCCGGCATCTGCCCCACCTGTGACCGCGGTGCCAGCACGGATCCACGCGCCGACTGCGCCGCGTGGGATGAGCCGATCGCCCCCGGCACCGACCTGACCGCCTCTGACGATGGCGACCTTGATCCCCTCGATTTCGTCGGCGCCTACGAAACGCTCGAAGAATACCTGCTGCGCCAGCTCGGCGCGATCATCTGTGACGACGAGCGCCCAATCGCCGATTATCTGGTCGGCAACCTCAACTCCCATGGCTACCTGACGGCCACGGTGGCGGAGGCCGCCGAGACCCTGCGCGTGCCGCGAGAGGTCGTCGAGCGCGTGCTGGCGGCGCTTCAATCGCTCGACCCGCCCGGCATTGGCGCGCGCGACCTGCGCGAGTGCCTGCTGATCCAGTTGCGCAGCTTCGAGGAGCGCGACGAAGCCCCATTGCTGGCGCGGCGCATGATTGGAGGGCACTTGTCCGACCTGGGCGAGCATCACTTCGCCGAGATCGCGCGCCAGCTTGGCAGCAGTGTGGCCCAGGTGAAGGTGGCGTGGCACTTCATCAAGCAGAACCTCAACCCCTACCCCGCGCACGCCTTCGAGCCGGGCGATCTGCCGGATGTGGGCCTCTCGCTGGCCGGCGATCGCAGCGTGGTGGTGCGGCCCGACGTGGTCATCCGCCAGACCGAGCAGGGCTTCGAGGCCGAGGTGATCGAGCGCCGCCGCTTTCGCTTCAACCTCAGCCCGATCTACTCCACGCTCTATCAACGCGGCCGCACGCATCCAGGGCATGGCGGCCTCAGCGAGCGCGAGCGAGCGCACATCCGAGAATACGCCACACGCGCGCGCTTCTTCATCGAGTGCATCCGCCAGCGCTGGGATACCCTTAGCACCATCTCCACCGCGCTGATTGAGTGCCAGCGCGAGTACCTCGCCCACGGCGTGCGCCACCTGCGCCCGCTGACCCGCGGCGAGCTGGCGGATTTCCTGGGCCTGCACGAGTCCACCGTCAGCCGCGCCACCGCCAACAAGTACGTGCTGCTGCCCAGCGGCCGCACCGTCTCCTTTGACGACTTCTTTGACGGCTCGCTCGCCGCGAAAGACCTGATGCGCGAGCTGATCGCCTCCGAGAATCCTGCCCGCCCCTACAGCGACGAGGATCTGACCGCACTGCTCCACGAGCGCGGTGTGGGGCTGGCCCGGCGCACCGTCGCCAAGTACCGCGAGGCGATGGGCATCCTGCCCTCACGCCTGCGCGTCTGAGGTGCCGCCGTGCGACCCGACTGGATGGCGTCTCGAAACCGTCTGTGATCTCAAGCCGCAAGCCGTCCTAGCGGTTGTAACCGCCGCTGGGGTCGGTGGGCGAGGCATCCGTAGGCGTGCCATCATGGGGGATCACGTAGACCTGCACCTGCTCGCCCACGACCTGCGTCGCGATCTTGGGCAGCGGCCAATAGGTGATCGGAGATGACGGCGCTGAGGCGCCATCGGCACTGAAGCGACCGCCGTGGCAGGGACAATCATAGGTCCGCGCGGCGGCGTTCCAGTTGAGCAGGCAGCCCATGTGCGTGCAGACGCCCGAAAGTGCCGCGAAGCCCGCGCTGGTGTGGCGCACGAAACCCACGACCGGCCCGACCGCGAAGCGCTTCACCGCGCCCAACGGCAGCTCAGCGATACTGGCGACCGTCACCCACTCGCCCGCGCCGTCTGGGATGAGGGCCGGGGGCGTGTTGGATGGCGGCACGGATGCCCCTGCGGGACCTTCCATCGTGCGCTCGATGGCAACACCCGCCGCCGCGCCCAGCATCGCCGCCGCGGCGGTCAGTCCCGCGCCGAGCGCGGCACGGCGTGTCATGCCGCCTGCGCCGCCACGGCCGGCGGTGGTGCCTCTTTGCCCAACTTCAGGGCGCGGCGCGGGTGGGGCCGTGCCTGGTGGTGGGGTGCTCCGCCCAGATTCCGCTAGCTGCTCTAGCGAAGTGCGGAGGCGCTCACCCAGGGCCATGATGAACGCGGGGTCCGGCTCGGCGGCGCCAGGCGCCGCGGCACGCAGCTCGGCGGCCATCACGTAGGCGGCCGCCTCTTCGGTCGTGAGGTCGGGCGGGCGCTCCGGCTTGCGGTCGGCGCGCAGGCGCTCGATGTGCTCGTGCAGCCGGGTGTACTGTTCGACATGCTCGGCGCCAGGCAGTGGCGCGTCGTCGGGTACACGGCTGCTCCGCGGTTCCCGCTCGTCCGCCCACTCACGGCGCTGATCATTGTCGTCGTGCGGTCCCATAGCTGCTCCTGATACAAAACTACGAATCGCAGGCCTCCGTGGCCTCGGCCCGGCTCGATAGCTCACCCAGCTCGAACGCCGCCGCTCGATGCAGCGCGCGATATTGGAGCACCTTGACGTTGGCTTCCGAGAGGCCCATGCGCTCGGCCGTCTCGCGGATCGAGAGGTTTAGCAGGAAGCGATGCGTCAACACGTCGCGGTAGCGGGACGGAAGCTGCGCTAGAATGCGCTGCACGCGGTCATCAGGCGGGCGAGTATCCACCGGACCGTTCTCCGCCGAGACTTCCAGGCCGGTCTCCAGCAGCCGCTCCAGCGAGTCGGCGCGATGCCGGTAGAAGTCGCGCCAATGGTCGGCCACCGTCGTCCGCGCGACCTGAAACAGCCATGCCTGCACGCTCTGTTCCTGGCGCTGCGGGTCAACGCCACGCGCCGCCTTCATGAACACCTGGGAAGTCAAATCCTCGGCTTCTTCCCGGTTGCCCACTTTGGAGTAGATGAAGTGATAGATGGCCGCGACGTTGCGTGTGTACAGCGCTTCAAAGCCCTGTCCACTCTCGTCGCCACCGGCCTGGGCGCTGCCGTCGCTGACACCGCCCCCGCCGGCCTGGCCGTCGTGCTCCATCTGCGACCTCCGCAGCGCCACGTCCGCCTCCCGTTCGCCGATGTGACGGCATCGTACCACGCCGAGATGCTGCGCCGCTGTGACGCAGACCCGTCTCGATGCATGCTACGCACGCGAGTTACACGGACATTCTTGGTTGGCGAGAATGGTACGATAGAGGCGGATAGTGGGAGCACCCGCACGCACGAGAGGGTCAAGATGGCAGACGACGATTTGGGCACACAGCATGCTGGCGACATGCTCGCCGACATCTTCACGCGCCAGGCGGAGCTCGGCGCATTCTATCGCCAGATGCGCCCTGACAATGGCTTCTACGGTTTGCCGCCACTGGAGAAATGTACCACCTGGACGCGCGCCATCATCCATGAGTGCTGCGAGCTGGACGACGAGCTGGGCTGGAAGCCCTGGAAGAACGCTCCCGACCGCGAGGCCAACCGCGAGGCGCGGCTGATGGAGACCGCCGACATCCTGCACTTCCTGGTGGAGCTCGCGCTCGGCCAGGGCTTCAGCGCCGAGGAGCTGTACGCGGCCTACGTGCGCAAGAACGCCGAGAATCGTCGCCGTCAGCTCGCCGATCCGCGCTATCTCGCGTCTGCCGCGCTGGCAACCGCCACTGACGGGCGCGAGAGCACGGCCCAGGCTAACGACTCAGGCGCGGATGGTCCCAAGGGCGAGGGCAGCCAATGACCACAGCCGAGCGCATGGCAGAGATCGCGCGCACCGATTCCACTTTTGCCCTACACGATGGGCACTGGGTCGGCCGCTGTCTGATCTGCGGCGGTCCATTGCGCTTCGAAGTGCGCACCGGCGAGGGCGCGAATATCGAGCACATCATGCCGCGTACGCTCGGCGGCGACAACGACCTGCGCAATCTGGGCATCACCCATCCGCGCTGCAATGCCGAGAAGGGCCGCAACTGGGATAGCGGCAAGCGCACTCGGCAGCAGCCGGAGCGGTACGCGGCGATAGTCGGGCGGCTGCGCGACGAGCGCATGCGGCGCTGGCGTGGTCCAGACCTCGTGCCGGCATCCAACGCCAGCGGACGGGAGGCGTGATGCGCGACGACGACCGCGGCGCTCCGCTGGCACCCGGCGCGCCGCCGCTGGAGCATCGCCTGGACCGCGGCACGCTCGTCGGCTGCCTGGGCATTCTCTGCGTGCTGGCGCTGCCGGCGATCCTCTTCCTGCCGGTCGAGACGTGGGACCTGCCGCCGTGGGGGCTGCGCCTGGTGCCGCTGGTGGCCATCGGCCTCGCGCTGATCGGCGCGACGCTGCTGCTGCGTGTGCCCCCCGCCACGCCTCCACGCTCGCGCGACCCGCTGCATCCGCTCACCGGTCGCGGCGCCTCGCCGGTGCAAGACCTCCCCGCCGGACCGCGCAACCGCGCCGCGCTGCTGGGCGTGTGGCTCTTGCTGGCGCTGTGCGTCGGCGGCTATCTGGTGGTGAGCTTTCCGGCTCGCGATGTCGGCGCGCTGCCCGGCACGCTGCTCGCGAGCGCGGCGGGCGCGGCGTTGCTGCTCTATGGAGCGCTTGCCGCGGCGCGGAGGCTGCCGCTGCCGGCGTGGCGCTGGGTGCGCGTGCCGATCTCCGGCGGTCTGGCGCCACAGGCGCTGCCATCCGCCGCGGCCGGCGCGCTGGCCGTGGCCTGGGCGCTGATCGTCGCGGCCGGCGAGGGGTATGCCTGGGCGCCGCTGGGCGTGGGGGTGCTAATCGTCGGCGGGGCGTTGGCCGGTCCTGCCGCGCGCCGGCTCGCCGCCCGCGAGGGCGACGGCCGCCGTTAGCGTGAGGATGCACCGTCCGCTGCGCACCTGGTATGGGCCTTGCATGCTCAGGGCAGACACAGAACATGGACGTTGAATCCGCCAACCTGCCCCACCCTCCCCGCGCCTCAGCAAGTGTAGAGGCGAGACCCGTCTCGCCCCCTCGGCACCGGGATCAGGGACCAAGTGACGCGAGGTGCCCAAACATGCAAGAGCAAGCAAAGCCGCAGCGCATCCCGGTGAAGGTCTACCGCACGGAGGACCGCATTTCGGTGGCCGCGCCGATGCCGGGCCTCGAAGCTGACAATATCACGGTCGAGGTCACGCCGCAGAATCACCTGCTGCTGCACGGAGCGGTTCGGGGTCTGCTCAAGGGCGATAAGCAATTGCTGATAGACGAGTGGAGCGTCGGCGATTACGACCGCGACCTGGAGCTGCCGGCGCCGGTCAACGGCAATGAGGCCAACGTGACCTATGGCAACGGCGTGGTGGTGGTCGTGCTGCCGGTCGCCGCTCAGACCACGCCTGCGCACCTGCGGATGCGGCGAACCTCCAACGACAAGGGCGAGCGCGTGGGCAACGCCGGCCATCCGCCGCAGCCGATGACTACCGAGCGACACGAGGCGAACCTGGTGAATGAGTGGCTGCTGCACGGGGGCAATCCAGACGCCATGACCCCCGGCGAGGGTCAGAGCCGGCCGGGCACCGGGCAGCACGGGTAGCTCGCTCTGCGGCTATCGTATGCCCTGGACTGTCCTCTCGCCCTAGACGACGATCTGCTGGGATTGGAGCGCCTGAAGCACGGCGCGATAGCTTAGCAGCGGCGGGGGCGCGAACGGTTCATCCGGTCTGAACTGCGCCCCTAAAACGAGACACTTCAAGGCCCCATGTGAGGGGAGAACGACCGGCGAGAGCAGGCGAGCCTGATGGCCCGCCTCGACCTCGGGTGGGGTCAGGTAGCCCAGAGCCGGATTGATGCGCTTGTGCTGGTACACTTCGTCCAGGCAGCGGCCAAGAGTGGTCGTGATACCTTCGGCCGCTTAGTAGCACCGCACCATAAGCTGCTAGACGTCGAGGTTCTTCACGTACTTGGCGTGCGCCTCGATGAAGCGTTTGCGCGGCATCACCTCGTCGCCCATCAGCATCGAGAAGGTCTCGTCGGCCTTGATGGCGTCCTCGACCGTCACCTGCAGGATGGTCCGCGTGGAGGGATTCATCGTGGTCTCCCACAATTCCTCGGGGTCCATCTCGCCCAGGCCCTTGTAGCGGCTGACGGAGGCGTTCTTGCCCTCGCCCAGCCGCGCCAGGAACTCGTCCTTCTCCTGGTCGGAGTAGACGTAGTGGCGCTGCTTGCCCACCTGCACGCGGTAGAGCGGCGGCTGCGCGATGTAGAGCTGCCCGTTGGTGATGAGCTGGTCCATGTGGCGGAAGAAGAACGTCAGCAGCAGCGTGCGAATGTGGCTGCCGTCCACGTCGGCGTCGCTCATCAGGATGATGCGGCCGTAGCGCAGCTTGGTGAAGTCCATGTTCTCGCCGATGCCGGTGCCCAGGGCGGTGATGATATCCTTGATCGTCTCGCTGGCGAGCATGCGGTCCAGCCGCGCGCGCTCGACGTTGAGGATCTTGCCGCGCAGCGGCAGGATCGCCTGGAAGTGCCGATCCCGGCCTTGCTTCGCGCTCCCGCCGGCCGAATCGCCCTCCACGAGGTACAGCTCGCAGCGGTCGGCGCGGCGCTCGGAGCAGTCGGCGAGCTTGCCGGGCAGCGTCGAGTCGAGGGCGTCCTTGCGGCGCACCAGCTCGCGCGCCTTGCGCGCGGCGTCGCGGGCGCGGGCCGAGTTGACGCACTTATCAATGATGCGCTTGGCCTCAGAGGGCGTCTCTTCGAGGTACTTGGCGAGCGCCTCCGAGACGACGTTCTCAACCTGTGTGCGCACCTCGGCGTTGTTGAGTTTGCCCTTGGTCTGGCCCTCGAACTGTGCGTTGGGCAGCTTCACGCTGATCGCCGCCGTCAGGCCCTCGCGCACGTCGTCGCCGGTCAGGTTGGCATCGGCCTCCTTGAGCTGGCCGTTCTTGCGGCCATACTCGTTGAGCGTGCGCGTGAGCGCCGCGCGGAAGCCCGTGACGTGCGACCCGCCATCCACCGTGTTGATGCCGTTGGCGAAGGAGAAGAGCGTCTCGCTGTAGCCGTCGTTATACTGCACGGCGACCTCGATGATCGTCTTCTCAACCTGACGCTCGATATGCACCGGCTTGGCCATAACCACGTTACGGTTGCGGTTGAGGTGCCGCACGAACGACTTGAGGCCGCCGTCGAAGTAGAAGGTGCATTCCTGCTCCTGGCCCTCGCGCTCGTCCACCAGCTTGATGGTCAGGCCGCGATTGAGATAGGCCATCTCGCGGAAGCGTTGCGCCAGCGTCTCGAACTGGAAGTCGCCGGTCTCCATGATCGTGAGGTCGGGCTTGAAGGTCGTCTTGGTGCCCTGGCCCTCGGCCTTGCCGATCACGCGCGCAGGCGCCAGCGGCACGCCGCGCTGGTACTCTTGCATGTGCAGCTTGCCGGTCTTGCGCCGCACCTCGACGCGACAGTACTCCGACAGCGCGTTGACCGCCGAGACGCCCACGCCGTGCAGGCCCGAGCTGCCCTGCTTGTAGCCATCGCCGCCGAACTTGCCGCCGGCGTGCAGGGTGGTCATGATCACTTCGAGGGTGGACTGGTTGGGGCGCTGCGGGTGCGGCTCGACGGGAATGCCGCGGCCGTTATCCTCGACCGAGCACGAGCCGTCGGGGTGCAGCGTGATCACAATGCGGTCGCAGACGCCGGCCATCGCCTCGTCAATACTGTTATCAACCACCTCAGTGACCAGGTGGTGCAGGCCGCGGATATCGGTGCTGCCGATATACATACCAGGGCGGAGTCGGACAGGTTCGAGACCCTCAAGAATCTGAATATCGCTTGCCGTGTAGCTATTGGCCGTCACGGCCGGCTCATTACGCTGCGCTATCGCCATAGATGTGTGTTTCGCCTCCTCGGAGAGAGTGCCCGAACCCGCCCTGATGCGATGCGTCCGGCCGTACTCCACCCTCGTATTTTACCACATTTCGGGCGCTGCCGTCTTGTATCTAGGACTTCCAGCGCCGCTATTTATGCGGCTTTGCGCATCAGCGCCAGCACGGTTATGGGGTAGGTCACACGACCATTCCGGGAGCCGGCGCCACAACCGGAAAGCGCACCCGTCTGCGTCCGCTGCGCCGCACCCGGCCGCGGTGGCTGGTGGCCCTCCAGTGGCCGGATGCGGCAGCTCCGATCATGTTGGTCGAGGCCACCTGGCAGGCACTCTCCGCGAGGCAAATCAGCCCCGCGTCCGCCCGCGCGGCAGCAACTGGATCAGCACGGCGACCGCGACGGCCAGCACGACGAGGTAAAACAGGCTAGAGGAGAAGGCTTGTGGATAGGCAGACCGGGGAGCGGCGGGGCCAAGGGTGCCGTAGAAGATCAACCCGATGATCGCCACGCCCAGGGCGTTCGCCATCTGCTGCATGGTCGTCAAGATGCCCGCGGCGGCACCCGCATGCCGCGGCGGAAGGTCCGCCAGCACCAGCGAGACCAGCGGCGCGAGCGCGAGACCCATCCCCACACCGTCCAACAGGAGAGCCGGCGCGAGCAAGAGGATAGGACCATCTACGCCGATCCGCGCCACGGTCACGGCCAGCAGCATCAGCCCAGCGGCCATCCCGAGCGCGCCGACGGCGAGCACCTGACGGCCGAGTCGTTGCGCGAGCCGAGGCGCATAGAGCGACGCCGCCGAGTAGCCGAAACCGAGTGTGGTGAAGATCGCGCCAGATTCCAGAGCGGAGAGTCCGCGGCCCTCTTGCAGGTAGAGCGCGAGCACCAGAAAGAACGAGGCCATGCCAGCGAAGAAGACCAGCACCGCCAGGAGGCCGACGGCAAAAGCCCGCTCGTCGAAAAGCGCCAGGTCCACCAATGGAGCGCCGTCGCGGGCGCCGAGCCAGCGCTGGTAGACGACGAACGCGAGCAGCAGCGGCAGCGCGGCAGCCAGGCTCAGCCAGGTCCACAGCGGCCAGCCTAGCTCGCGCCCTTCGATCAATGGCAGCACGACGGCGAGCACCGCGAGCGTTACCAGCGCCGCGCCGGCCAGGTCGAGCCGCGCGCGGCTCTCCGCCCGTGACTCGCGGAGCAGCCGGGGCGCCAGGACGACGGCGGCGATGCCGATGGGCACGTTGATGAAGAAGCAGGCGCGCCAGTCAAGCCCAACGACATTCGCCGCGATCAACAGCCCGCCGATGAGCTGGCCGCTGACGGCGGCAAGCCCCAGTGTTAAGCCGTACATCGTGAAGGCGCGGGCGCGATCCTCTCCGGTGTAGATGATGCCCAGCATCGCCAGCCCCTGTGGCGCGAGCAGCGCAGCGGCAAGTCCCTGCACGACCCGCGCGAGCACCAAAATCCCGGCAGTCGGCGCCAGGCCACAGGCCGCGGAGCTGAGCGTGAAGAGGGCCAGACCGAGCGTAAAGAGCCGACGCCGCCCGAAGAGATCGCCGAGCCGCCCGGCGGTGATCAGTCCAGCGGCGTAGGCAAGGCCATAGCCGGCAACCACGAGCTGAATCTCGCCCGAGGTAGCGTGCAACTGCTGCTGGAGCGAGGGGATCGCCACGTTGACGATGAAGAAATCGAGCGTGACCATGAACGTGCCGGCCAGGATGACCGGCAAGGCGGCCCAGCGGCGCAGGCCGGCTGACCGGCTCGGCGGCGCGGTGCCGATGGTGGGCGTGGGTTCCAATTGTGTGCTTGTCATGCGCGGATCTCTCCTCATCGGCGCGACGAGTCGCGGCGCCGGCTTCCAGGGCCAGCGCTCGCGCGGCATTCGCCGGCGACGGGCGAGATAGTAGCGACGACATATCGGACCAGCAATTACCTGCGAGGTAATTGCCGCGGCTATAGGGTGCGCGCCATCATGAGGAGCGCCAGCCCAAGCGACTGGCGTGGGCTGGCACGACGAGTCTCGCACAGCGTGTTTGGAGGAACCCCAGAGATGGAAGCGCAGCAAGGCACCAAGACCGGCACCGCGACGGCGATCGGCGCGGTGGTCGAAGGCTATTTCGCGATGTGGAATGACCCACGCGATGCGCAACGAAATAGCGAGCGCGTCAAAAGTAGTACTCTCTCCCGTGGAAGAGCGCCTGGGCCGATGACCGTGAAGCACCTATCAGGACCGATTCTGACCGCATAAGCTGCTAGACCACATATCGGTCTCGCTTCCAGGTAGGAACCCATCAAGGTGAAAGCGGCACAAGAGAGGAGCAAACACATGACTACCGCTGACCGACCTGTGTATCCCAAGGCCCTAGAATTGCTGGCGGCAGATGGACCCTTTGCCGACTACGCTGACCAGTTGATGCTCTATGGGCAGTTTATCGGCTCCTGGGAGGTTCACTCGATCAATTTCCATGCGGATGGAACCCGAGCTGAACGCCAGGGCGAATGGCACTTTGCCTGGATCCTCGGAGGGCGAGGGGTCCAGGATGTTCTCTTTGCCACCGGAGCGCCAGCCCATCGGTATGGAACGACCGTGCGTTGCTATGACGGCACGATCGATGCCTGGCGAGTCACCTGGATGTCCCCTGGCGGTGGGGAGTTCGCCAATCTGATCGGGCGGCAGATCGGGGATCGCATCGTCCAGGAGGGAACCGGTCCAGATCCGCGACGACGAGAACGCTGGACCTTCTCAGAGATGACCCCCACGACGTTCACCTGGTACGGGGAGGTATCTTTCGATCAAGGGAAGACGTGGTCGCTTGAGCAGGAGATGCATGCCAAGCGTCTCCGAGATGACTAAGGAGAGAAGGTTGTCTGGGACGTGAGCAGGCGAGCTTGGCGGCGGTCACTGAACGAGAGGCAGAGACGATATGCGAGTTGCGATTGGCGCTGTGGACGCCGACCAACGCCGGGAGCGACTGGTGGAGACCACGGCGCAACACCATCAGCGGCCGGTGGGCGAGCTGTTGCGCGAGTGGCGCGAGCGCCGGCGGCTGAGCCAGCTCGAGCTCGCGATCCAGGCGGAGGTCTCTGCCCGACATCTGAGCTTCGTGGAGACCAGCCGATCCAGGCCGAGCCGCGAAATGGTGCTGCACCTCGCAGCGCAGCTCAACGTGCCGCTGCGGGAACGCAACCACCTGCTGCTGGCCGCCGGCTATGCCCCTGCCTACGCTGAGTCGGCGCTGGACGGCCCGGAGCTGGCGACCGTGCGCGCGGCGGTACGGCGGGTGCTGGCGGGACACGAGCCGTATCCCGCGGTAGCCGTGGACCGCCATTGGAACCTTGTGGAGGCCAACGCCGGCCTGGCGCTGTTCACGGCGGATGTGGCGCCGGAGCTGCTCGTATCCCCGGTCAACTGCATGAGGCTGAGCTTGCATCCGTGCGGGCTGGCGCCGCGGATCGTCAACCTGGGCGAGTGGCGCGCCCACCTGCTCGGCAAGCTGCGCCGCCAGATCGCTCTCACCGGTGATGCTGCGCTCGCGGAGTTACACGATGAGTTGCGTGCCTACCCTTGCGACCAGCCCGAGCCGGATATCGAGGCCCCGGGACCAGGCGACGTCGCCGTGCCGCTCCGCGTGCGCGACGGCGGCACTGAGCTGGCGTTCTTTGGCACCGTCGCCACCTTCGGCACGCCACTCGATATCACCGTCGCGGAGCTGGCTGTCGAGGCGTTCTTTCCAGCCGATGCGGCAACAATGGAGGCACTGCATGCTCGCCACGCGCGTAGCGCAGGCGAGGAGATCTCTTCGCCGTAAGGGGAGCGGGAGGACGTAGCTCACGCGCCGCGTTGGGCGGGCGGCAGTGGCAGCGGCAGCGTAAACCAGAACGTGCTGCCCTCGCCCGGCGCGCTCTTGACGCCCAGGCGCCCGCCGTGGCGCTCGACGATCGTTTTGCAGATGTAGAGGCCCAGTCCCAGCCCAACACCCGAGCCGCTGATCTGCTCGATGCCGGGGGCGCGCGCGAAGCGCTCGAAGAGATGACGTTGCTGCTCGGCAGAAAGCCCCGGCCCTTCGTCATGCACCTCGACCTGCACGCCGCCCCGATGCCGCCGCAGGCACACCGCGACCGGCCGATCGCGAGCGGAGTACTTGAGTGCGTTGGTGAGGTAGTTGGTTACGACCTGCCCGATGCGGTCCGCATCCGCGCGCACGACACTATTGGCGTCACGCGGCATGGTCAGCGAGATGCTCCGCCCCGGCCACGCCGCGCGCTGTGTCTCGACCGCCTCGCGCACGACGGCGCGCAGGTCGCAAATCTCCCAGCGCAGCTCCAGCTTGTTGGCCTGAATGCGCGAGGCATCCAGCAGATCGCCCACCAGCCGATCCAAGCGAACAACCTGCCGTTTGGCGCGTTCCAACATCTCGTGGGTGTGCCGCAGCGTCGCGTCCACATCAGCCCTGGACTCGCCGCGAGTGGCTTCCGCCAGGGGACGCAGCGCGCGCTCGGCCATCTGCACGTTGGCGGTAACGCTGGTGAGCGGCGTGCGCAGCTCGTGACTGGCGATGCCCAGGAAGTCGTTCATGCGCCGATTCGCCTCTTCGGCAGCCCGCTCGCTTGCCAGTGCCTCTTCGCGTTCGTGCGCCAGTCGTTCGCGCTCCATGACCATCCCAACCAACTGTGCGACAGCCAACGCGAGCGCCCGATTCTGCGGCGTGTAGCGATGCGCTTCGTCGCCAAAGTTTACGCCGAGATAGCCGATGAGTTCGCCCGCGGAGAGCATAGGGGCCATCAGGAAGTGCCGGCGGGAAAGGATGTGCGTGGGATCGTCCGCACGCAGGCTGCTCACGTCTATGAGCACGCTCTCACCAGCCCTCAGTCGGCTCACGATCTCTGGACCGAAGCATGCTGCCAAGCTCAGGTCGTCGAAGCTGGCACGGAAGAGCCGCTCCTGATCGCGCGAGCTGCCGGTGATGACAACTGGTCGCAGGAAGTCGCTCCCAGGCTTGACCGCGATGATCGCGACGCGCTCGGAGTCGAGTACCTGAGAACAGAGCGCCGCCAGCCGGTTGAGGAGTTCGCCCGCTTGCGGTGCCGAGCCTGGCTCGGCAGCTTCGGGCCCTGCTGAGTTCTCTCCTGGGACACTGACAATGGCCGCCGCCAGCCGGAGTAGCGCGTCGAGTGCCTCGCGCGTGCGGCGCTCCAGCCGCTTGCGCTCAGTCACGTCGCGCGAGATGGCGATCGCGCCGATGACGTCGCCGGTCTCGTCGCGCAGTGGCGCCCCGGCGATATTCACCTCTAGCTCGCGCCCATCCGGTAGCCGCAGCCGCATGTCCATCGCGTTGGCGCCGGTCAGCGCCTCGCCGCGCAGCAGACGATAGAGGCCGGACTGCTCGGCAGGCAACGGATGTCCCTGCTCGTCGCGGGCCGCGATCAGCGCAGTGCGTTGTCGCGGCGTACCCTCAGCATAGCCGGGCAGCGCATCCAGCCCGAAGAGCGTGCGCGCGGCGGAGTTCATGTGCGCGATCGTGCCGGCGCGGTCGTAGATGAACACCGCGTCGGCGACGGCCTCGACGGCGGTTTCCAGCTCGCGGGCACGCGCCTCCGCCTCGCGCCGCAGCCGCGCAATCTCCAGGCGCGCCGCGACGCGACTGAGCACCTCGCGCGCCGAGAACGGCTTGATCAGATAATCTTCGGCGCCGGCCTCCAGCCCCTCGACGGTTGCCTCCTCGCCCGCTCGCGCCGAAAGCAGGATCACCGGCAGTGCCCTGGTCGCCGGATCGCCCCGCAGCGTGCGCAGCAGCGCGAAGCCGTCCAGCTCGGGCATCATCACGTCCGAGAGCACCAGATCGGGCGGCTGCCGGCGGATGGCGGCCAGCGCCTGGGCACCGTTGGCGACCGCCTCGACCTCATAGCGCTCACCCAGCAGGCGCCGCAGGTAGTCGCGCATGTCGGCGTTGTCGTCGGCCAGTAGAATGCGAGCGGTCTGGGCAGCAGACACTGGCGCCGCACGCGCCGCCGGCGCCTGCGCGGAGAGGAGGTCCGGCAGCAGCTCGGCACGTCCATCACGCGCCGCGGCACCCTCCGGCAGCCAGCGCTCCGCCTCGTGCACAAATGGCGCGGCACCCAGCGCCGTCGAGGCGAGCGTCGCATGCACACCAACGCGATCGGGCGGTAGATGCGCGGCCCCGCTGGGCAGGCGAACGAGGACGCTCGTTCCCACGCCCTCGGTGCTTTCAACCCGAATCGTGCCGCCGTGCAGGTGCACAAGCTCCTGCACCAGCGCCAGGCCGATGCCCGATCCCTCGTGCGTCCGCGCGCGTGTGCCCTGCACCTGGTGAAAGCGCTCGAAGAGCCGCGGCAACTCGGCGGCGGGGATACCCGTTCCAGAATCGCGCACCTCCAGCTCGACGGCGCTGGGCGAGGCTGGCCTCGCCGCTACACCGTTGCCGTTGCTGGCGGCTGTAGTGGCGGGACCTGTCCCGCCCCTCGCGGACGAGGCGCCACTCGCCTCTCCTCCCGAATCGTCCGTCGCGGCGGGACTTGCCCCGCCTTCTATGGGACGCAGCGTGACCGTGATGCTGCCCTCGAAGGTGAACTTGAAGGCGTTCGAGACCAGATTGAGGACGATCTTCTCCCACATGTCCCGGTCCACGTAGACCGGCTGCGACAGCGCGTCCCCTAGTGGCGGGCAATCCACGACATATCGCAGCCCAGCACGCTCGACCAGCGAGCGAAACGCGCTGGCCAGGTCCGCCGTGAGCGCCGCCAGGTCCGTCGGAGCGTAGGACGCCTGGGCGCGCCCCGCCTCGATGCGCGAGAAATCGAGCAGCGTGTTCACGAGCTTGGCGAGGCGCAGGCCGTTGCGGTGAACGACCTCGACCTGTTCGCGCGCATCCGCCGACAGGGCACCGCGGTCATCGGCGAGCAAATCGTCCAGCGGCCCAAGCATCAGCGTCAGCGGCGTGCGGAACTCGTGCGAGACGTTGCTGAAGAAGGCTGTCTTGGCGCGATCGAGTGTGGCCAGTGTCTCGACACGCCTGCGCTCCTCCTCGTAGGCCCGCGCGTTGGCGATCGCGGTCGCGATCTGACTGCTGACCAGCTCGTAGAATCCAGCATAGCCGTCGTCGAGCCGCAGGCGCGCGCTCACGCCGGCCACCAGCAGCCCCGCGAGCTGATGTGCGATGTTCGAGCGGATCGGGACCACCACCGCACTGGTGGGTGAGTCGGACCACGGACCCGGCGGCACCGCCTCCGCCGTGCGGCGCAACGCCAAATCGTCCACCACCTGTATCGTCTCGCCGCGCACCGCCTCGGCCAGCGGCCAGGCCCAATCGCCGCTGCCAGTGCTATCGTCGTCGCTGACACCAGGCTCGGCATCTAGCGCGATCACATCGGGCGCGAGCGGGCTATTCTGTGCCACGCCGGCCCGCGCGACCAGGCGCGCCTGATGACTGTCGGAATCGATCAGGTAGAGCAGGGCAAAGGGGATATCCTTGGGGTGCTGCGAGAGGGTGTCGGCGGCAATGGCGCAGGCTTCCTCGGCGGTCTTCGCCTCGGCGGCCCGTGCGCCCAGATCGCGCAGCGCCAGGACCCGGCGCTCTCCGACCACCTTCTCGCTGATCTCGTGGACCGTCGCCAGCACGCCGCCGATCCCACGAGGCGCGGTGTCGTCGGGTACGGGGCTATACGCGATGGTGAAGTGCGTCTCCTCTGTGAAGCCATGCCGATTGACCTCGAGGAAGATGTCCTCCATCCAGGTAGCGGGGCCGCCGTTGAAGGGTGTTTCGATCAGCGGGCCGATCACGTCCCAGATCTCCGCCCAGCACTCTCGCACAGACCGTCCGAGGTATTGTGGGTGCTTGGTCCCAAGCACCGGGCGATACGCATCGTTGTAGAACTGCAAGAACTCCGGACCCCACCACAGCAGTAGCGGAAAGCGATTGGCGAGCAAGAAGCTGACCATCATGCGCAGGCTCGGCGACCACGTCTCCACCGCGCCCAGCGGCGTCCGCGACCAATCCTTCGCGCGCATCAGCCGCGCCATCTCGCTCTCGCCGGGGAACACCTGCGCGGCGTTGGAGGCTTGACCATTGACCGAAGGAATAGAAGTCGTCGCCTCCGCTGTTCGCTCGGTCGTCCGGTCCATAGATGCTATCTCGTCTCCAGGAGTTTCAGCCATCACTGCCCTGCGGGCACGCGGTCCACGCTCACCCGCCATCGCCCGCCCCTCATCGCCACCCGCCAGACTTCGTCGTCCTCATTCTGGCGACCTCAGCCGGTAGATCGTACGAGCGCCAGCAAGGGTCGTGCCGGAAATGCGTACAAACGGCCGCCGCACGCGAGATCAGCCAATCTTGGTGCACAGGACAGAGGGCGCCTCCGGCTACGACACGAACGCATCACAGCGAACGGCGCGGCTTGACAGCGCCGCCAAATGTTGCTTCACTGCTGGTATGCCCACCTCCATGCCCACTCGGCATGTCAACACGCGAATCCGCGGGGAAGGAGTCGAACGATGGCTACGCATGAGGTCTTCAACCAGCCGCCCACGCTCGAAGACTACGACGTGTTCGGCGCCGACGCCGCACTGCGCGAGGGGGTGCGCCGCGAGGGGGCTGCGTGGGCCGAGGATCGGCTCGCGGTGCTGGGCCGGCTCGCCGGCAGCGCCGAAGCGATCGGCTGGGGCTTCGCAGCCAACGACTACCCGCCGGTGCTCAAGACTCACGACCGCTACGGCCGGCGCATAGACGAGGTCGAGTTCCATCCCGCCTGGCATCAGCTTATGCGCGTCGCCGTCGAGCACGGGATGCACGCCTCTTCGTGGCGGGCGCCCGGTCCCGGCGCGCATGTCGCGCGCAGTGCCGCGTTCTTCGTGTGGTCGCAGGTCGAGGCCGGGCATGGATGCCCGATCTCGATGACCCACGCCGCCATCCCTGCGCTGCGTGTCCAGCCCGACGTGGCCGCTGCCTGGGAGCCGGTGCTGACCGCGCTGGAGTACGATCCGGGGCTGCGGCCGGCGACTGAGAAGCGCGGCGCGCTCTGCGGCATGGGCATGACCGAGAAACAGGGCGGCTCCGACGTGCGTGCCAACACCACCTGCGCCCAGCGTGTGGGAAGCGGCGGGCCGGGCGGCGAGTACCTGCTGACCGGCCACAAGTGGTTCTGTTCGGCGCCGATGTGCGACGCCTTCCTGGTGCTGGCGCAGGCTCCAGGGGGCCTTTCGTGTTTCCTGTTGCCGCGCGTGCTGCCCGACGGCAGCCGCAACCGCTTCTTCATCCAGCGCCTGAAAGACAAGCTCGGCAACCGCTCCAATGCGTCGAGCGAGATCGAGCTGGATGGCGCCTGGGCGCTGCTCGTCGGCGAAGAGGGGCGCGGCGTGCGCACGATCGTCGAAATGGTCAACTCCACGCGGCTGGATTGCATTGGCGGCAGCGCGGCGTTGATGCGCCAGGCTGTCGCCCAGGCGACGCACCACGCCGCCCATCGCAGTGCGTTCGGGCGTCTGCTGGCCGATCAGCCGCTGATGCGCAACGTGCTGGCCGATCTGGCGATTGAGTCCGAGGCGGCGACCACCCTGCTGCTGCGCCTCGCCCATGCATGCGATGGCGCCGCGGCCGGCGATGCCCACGAAGCGGCGCTCAAGCGGCTGGGCACGGCGATCGGCAAATATTGGGTCTGCAAGCGCACGCCAGGCTTGGTCGCCGAGGCGTTGGAGTGCCTGGGCGGCAACGGCTACGTCGAGGAGAGCATTCTGCCGCGGCTGTACCGCGAGGCGCCACTCAACTCGCTGTGGGAGGGCGCCGGCAACGTCAATTGCCTCGACGTGCTGCGCGCGATGGCGAAGGAGCCGGAGAGCGTCGCGGCGTACTTTGGCGAGCTGGATGCGGCTCGCGGCGCCGATGCCCGGCTGGACGCGACGGTGGGTACGCTGCGGGATGACCTGGCGGCATTGGCTCGTGCGCCGCAGGAGGCGGAATCGGGCGCGCGGCGGCTAGTGGAGCGCATGGCGTTGGCGCTGCAAGCGGCGCTGCTGGTGCGCCACGCACCGCACACAGTGGCCGACGCCTTCTGCGCCTCGCGGTTGGGCGGCGACTGGGGCTATGCCTACGGCACGCTACCCGCCGGGGTGGATGCCGCCGCGATCGTCGCCCGTACCACGCCGGTCCTCACCCCCCAGGCCGGCAGAGGCGAGGTGGACCTCGCCACTACATCTACTGCGGGGCGAGGGGAGCGCAGACACCGTAGGGGCGCGTCCGGTGGACGCCCACTGTCCATATACCGCCTGCCCGGCCAACCAGCCAATTCGTAGGGGCGTCCGGTGGACGCCTGCACGGCCCGCGCCTCGCGGCCGCTCGTGACTCTGGGCTATTCGCGCGCGGTGCCGAGCGCATCAAACGTTGGCCGGAGCGCGAGGTAGAGCGCGCGATAGGTGGGATACAGGCGCTCGTAGGTATCGGCAAGCGCCTCTTGCGGCGCAAACCGCTCGGCTGCTGGGCGTCCACCGGACGCCCCTACGAGCCTCCCCTGCGCCCTCTGCGGTTCCTCTCCTGCTTCTCCCTTCGCGTCCTTCGCGCTGGCTTCGCGCCCTTCGCGTTCTCCGTCACCTTCTCCGCGTCCTCTGCGAGCCTCCGCGCCCTCCGCGTTCTCCGTACCCCCTCCCTCGTCCCGGCGTAGACTGGGCAGCGTGCTTGCATCCCAGGCGCCGGCGCCGATCCCGGCGAGCAGCGCTGCGCCGTAGGCCGCGCCCTCGGTCGGCGCCTCGCGCACCAGCTCCACGCCCAGCACCGCCGCCAGAATCTCCAGCCACAGCGCGCTGCGTGCGCCGCCGCCAGAGACGAGCACCGGCCCCAGCCCGCTGATTCCCGTTGAGCGCAGCAGCTCGAATCCGTCGCGCAGGCCGAAGGCGACACCCTCCAGCACGGCGCGCGTCAGGTGTGCGCGGCGGTGGCGCGTGGTCAGGCCCACAAACGCCCCGCGCGCCAGCGGATCGGGGTGCGGCGTGCGCTCACCGGAGAGGTAAGGCAGGAAGATCAGCCCATCGCTGCCCGCTGGTGCCTCCGCCGCCTCGGCCAGCAGCGCATCGAAGGGCATATCGGGCGCCAGCGTGTCGCGATACCACTGGAGGCTCCCAGCGGCAGCGAGCATCACGCCCATCAGGTGCCAGCGGCCCGGCAGCGCGTGGCAGAAGGCATGCAGTCGGCCCTGCGGCTCGACCAGCGGCCGGTTGGCCGGGGCGAAGACGACGCCGGATGTGCCCAGCGTGAGCGCCACCGTCCCCGGCTCGACGGCACCCACCCCTACCGCCTGCGCCGCCTGATCGCCGCCGCCCGCGACCACCGGCGTCCCCTCGGCCAGCCCGGTAAGCGCCGCCGCCTCGGCCGTCACGCGCCCCGTCACCTCCGGCCCCTCGAATGTCTCTGGCAGCCACGCGCGCGGGACCTCCAACGCCGCCAGCACGTCGTCGGACCAGTCGCGGCGCGCGAGATCGAAGAGCGCCGTGCCGGAGCCGTCGGCCTTGTCGAGCGTGTAGCCACCGGTGAGCCTCAGGCGCACGTAATCCTTGGGCAGCAAGACATGGCAGGCGCGGGCATAGACCTCCGGCTCGTGGCGGCGCACCCACAGGATTTTTGGCGCGGTGAAGCCGGGCAGCGCGTCGTTGCCGGTGATCTGGATCAGCCGCTCGCGCCCGCCCAGCCGCGCGCGCATCTCGTCGCACTCGGCCTGTGTGCGCTGGTCATTCCACAGGATCGCCGGCCTCAGCGCCGCGCCACGCTCGTCCAGCAGCACCAGGCCGTGCATCTGCCCGGTCAGCCCAATTGCCACGACCTCTGCGCGCGCACCAAGGGCGGGCAGCGGGCGTCCACCGGACGCCCCTACGGTGTCCGCTTGCGAGAGCGCCGCGCGGATGCTCGCCACGGTTGCGCGCCACCAGTCGGCAGGGTCTTGCTCGCTCCACAGTGGATGCGGCGACGCAGGCGGGTCATGCGGTGTCGTGACGTTGGCGACCACTGCCCCGTCCTCGCCGACCAGCAGTGCCTTCGAGCCGGTGGTCGAGACATCCACGCCGAGAAACAGCCGTCGCGTCACAGCCACTGCATCCGCTCGCTTTCCCAGGGCGCTACACCCATCTGCCCGGCACGCCTGCGCATCATTCATCGTCTGATGGCGATCCCATATTCAGTGATACCGCGCCAAGAGCGCGCGTTGTGGCAGGCGCGGCAGGCGGGCTGAAGTCCCGCGGCTAATCCTCTGTCGCCGGCATGTGCATCCGCCCCGCCGGCTTGCCCACTGTGGCGGGAGCATCCGCCGGGCCGACTGTAGGGGCGAGACATGTCTCGCCCGTCCGCGCCTGGCAGGAGTCGTCGCCGTCCACGAGAATCCCGGTCCACAAGCAGTTGGCGTGTGGCTGGCACCGAGTACTCAGGCAGATCAGACCGCCCGCGTACAGGGTTAGCCATCGGGTCGGGATTACCCGCGGGACTTCAGCCCGCCTGCCGCGCCCACGACAATCACCGTCCTCCGTGTCCTCCGTTCCCTCGGTGGTAAATCTCTCCGCGTCCTCTGCGATTCCTCTCTCCACCGCTACCGCACGCCCAGCAGCAGCTCGTTGGTGAGCTGATCGAGCCGCTCGTAGGGCTGACCGCGCCGACCCAGCGCTGCGCGGTCAAACGTGGCGTCGCGCAGCGCGGCGGCCTTCTCGCGGGTGTACGACCCGGCGTACTGGACCTGTGCGCCGTCGTCGGCGGTGATCTCGGCCAGCAGCGCCTGGATCTCGGCGTCCTGCCGCCAGCGCCGCGCCTTCTCCTTCAGGATCAGGCACGTGCGCATGCAGCCGCGCGCGAACGCCTTCACGTCCTCCTCGTCCGAGGTCCGGTAGGCGTGGGCGTCGAAGTGGCGCGGGCCGGCGTAGCCGCGCTCCTCCAGCAGCTTGACGAGGAAGAACGCCGGCTTGAGGTTGACCGCGCCGAAGCGGAAATCCTGGTCGTAGCGGCCGATCACCTGGTCGTTGAGGTCAATGTGGAAGAGCTTGCCGGCGTCGAGCGCCTGGGCGACGGCATGCACGAAGTTGAGTCCAGCCATCGTCTCGTGGGCAAACTCCGGATTGACGCCCACCATCTCCGGGTGGTCGAGCGTTGCGATGAACGCCAGCATCGCGCCGGTGGTCGGCAGGAAGAGATCGCCGCGCGGCTCGTTGGGTTTGGCCTCCAGCGCGAAGCGCAGATCGTACCGTTGGTCGCGCACGTACTCGCTGAGGAAATTGATGGCCTCGCGGAAGCGCTCCAGCGCGACGATGGGGTCCTTGCTCGCGTCGCTCTCGACGCCCTCGCGTCCGCCCCAGAAGACGTAGATGCCCGCGCCCAGCTCGATGCCCAGATCGATCGCACGCATCGTCTTCTGGAGCGCGTAGGCGCGCACGGCCGGGTCGTTGGCGGTGAAGGCGCCGTCGCGGAAGGCGGGATCGGCAAAGAGGTTGGTGGTCGCCATCGGCACGACCAGCCCTGTCGCGTCGAGTGTCTGCTTGAACTCGCGCACGATGTGGCTGCGCTCCGCGGCGCTGACGTCAATCGGCACGAGGTCGTTGTCGTGCAGGTTCACGCCGTAGACGCCGCCGACTGCGCCCAGCAGGCGTACCAGGTCTATGGGTGATCGGGTCGGCCGCACCGGCTCGCCGAAGGGATCGCGTCCCACGTTGCCCACCGTCCACAGGCCGAAGGTGAATCGATCCGCCGGCGCGGGGGTGTACGCTCCTGCCTGATTCGCCGCATCCGTCATGTCTCGCCGCTCCTCCGTTGATCGCTTCGCGCCGCTCGTCCACCCGGGCCGCGGCCAGCACGCTCAGCCGTCACGCAGACTCTATCATGTAGGCCGCGCGCAGGTGGCGCTCGATGCGCGCCCGCACGTCTGCCGGCGCGAACGCGGCGCCAATCGCGTCGAGGTTGCGCCGGAGCAAGTCTGCCCTGCTCCATCCAAATGTTGATTGCAGTCGCGTGTATTCGTCGGCGAGCGTCACATCGCTTACCGTCCGGCAGTCGGTGCTTACCCCTACGGAGACGCCGGCGCGGCACAGGCGGTCAATCGGATGATCGGCGTAGGTCGCGCAGACGTTGGTCTGGACGTTCGAGGTCGGGCAGACTTCGAGGTGAATGCGCTCCGCGCGAAGCGTCTCCACCAGCGCGGGGTCCTCAATCGCGCGGACGCCGTGGCCGATGCGCGAGGGATGCAACGCGGCCAGGGTTTCGCGCACGCTCTCGGCGCCACTCGCCTCACCGGCGTGGGCCGTGCGGGCGAGTCCATGCTCGGCCGCGAAGGCGAAGACGGGCACGTGCGGCGCGAGCGGGAAGCCGGCCTCATCGCCCGCGATGTCCATGCCGGCCACACTCCCGCCCGGCGCGGCGGCGAATCGCGCGGCGACCTGGGCCGTCGCCAGTCCCTGCTCAGTCGTGAAATGGCGCAGGGTACAGAGGATCAGACGCACCTCGACGCCGCTGCGTGCGGATCCTTCTGCCGCCGCGCCGTCCACCGCCGCGACGACCTGCTCCGGCGTCAGCCCACGCTGTGTGTGCAGGTAGGGCGCGAAGCGCAGCTCGGCGTAGATCACGTCGTCGCGGCGAAGCTGCTCGATCACGTCGAGCGTCGCCAGGTGAAGCTGTTCCTGCGTCTGCATCAGGGCGACCTGGCGTGGCGGGCGTGTCAGGTAATCCGCGAGATCGAGGCACCTGGCTGGCGCGACGAAGTCGTGACGGAAGGTCGCCAGCGAGACGCTAGGGTCCAGGCGATGGATCACGTCGTAGCTGAGCGAGCAGTCCAGGTGCAGATGCAGCTCAACCTTGGGCAGGCGCGCGACCGCATCGCCGTCCAGCGGCGCTTCCCCCATCGTGCGCTGCGGTCCGTCCGATGAGCTGTCCGTACGTCACCTCCGTCCCACGCGCGTTCAGACCGCCGCAGCCAGGCGCCGCATGGCGCGCCCAGCGCCTTGGCATCAGCAGCGCAGCCATCAGTATGCCGCCTGGTCTGACTAGCGTCAACTCGGCAGTGGCTGGAGGCTCCGTCATCGATCGGGAGGCCTGCGAAGCGAGTACGCGATGGTGCTGAGAGACGAGATTGTCGAGCGCCCCGGACTTGCATCACAAAGTGAAGCTGCGTATAGTTGAACGCAGACACGCGCAGGCCGCGCGTATCTCGTCCCGACTTCCCCACTATCTCTTTACTCTGGCTTTCCCCGCCGCTGCCATGCGGCGCGACCATAGATTGCGATCCAGGCGACAAACGCGCGTGTAGACATCGGGTACAGGGCGCTTCTCGGCTCCCTCTCCCATCTGCCGCATGCGCATCAGCGCTGATTGTGCCGCGCGCCGTCCGGGCAGCGCACGGCCCGATTGCCGCTGCGCTGGGTACTTGCCATCGCATACGTTATGGCGGGCACCGCGTGTGGCATCCCATCGCGCATCCTGAACCGCGTAGCGCCTTCGCGTAATCTCGTAGAGGCGTCCGATGGACGCCGAACCGTGTAGCGCTGCATCTCTCGCAGGCGAGGCAATCGCGACACCGCTGGGTGATACTCGATACGGGCGAATCGCGCGGACCGTCGTTGGCGCGGCCACTACCTTCAGACCGCCCGCCGCGTAGACGGCGAAATATGCCCGGATTCGATGAGACTGGATCGACAGCGAAAGGGGGACGAGCAGTGATTCCGAACAAGTTCGAGTACTTCGCGCCCACTGCGATGGTCGAGGCGGTCGGGCTGCTGCAGCACTACGGCGGCGATGCCAAGGTGCTAGCCGGCGGGCAGAGCCTGATCCCGCTGATGAAGTTCCGGCTGGCGAATCCCGCCTACCTGATCGACCTCCAGCGCGTCCCCGGCCTCACGGCGCTCGAAGAGCGTGACGGCGCCCTGGTGCTGGGCGCGATGGTGCGCGAAGCGGCGCTGGAATCCTCGCCGGTGGTCCGGCGGCGCTACACCGGGCTGGGAGAGGCGAGCGCGGTGGTCGCCGATCCGCTGGTGCGCAACTTCGCCACGGTGGGCGGCAATCTCGCCCACGCCGACCCTGCCAACGACCACCCGGCGATGATGCTCGCGCTGCGCGCTGAGCTGCTGGCGGAGGGTCCGGGCGGGCAGCGCCGCATCCCGATCGACGACTTCCTGGTGGACACCTTCGAGACTTCGCTGCGCCCCGACGAGGTGCTGAAAGAGATCCGTGTGCCGCAGCCGGCGCCACACTCCGGCTCGGCCTACGTCAAGGTCGAGCGCAAGGTGGGGGACTACGCCATCGCCGCGGTGGGCTGCCAGGTCACGCTGGATGGCGGCGTCTGCACCGCCGCCGGCATCGGGCTGACCAACGTCGGTCCCAAGGCCATCCGCGCCAGCCAGGCCGAGATGTTCCTCGTCGGCAAGCAGCTCGACGACGCGACCCTGCGCGAAGCCGCGCGGTTGGCCGCCGACGCTGCCGAGCCGACCTCCGACCTGCGCGGGCCAGCGGAGTACAAGCGCGGCGTCGTGCGCACGGTCACCGCGCGGGCGCTGCGCACCGCCGCCGAGCGCGCGACGAAAGGAGACGCCCAATGACCCGCTCCGTCACGCTGACGATCAACGGCCAGCCCGTCGCGGCGGAGGTCGAGCCGCGGCTGCTGCTGGTCCACTTCATCCGCGAGGTGGCCGGGCTGACCGGCACGCACATCGGCTGCGACACCACGAGCTGCGGCGCCTGCACGGTGCTGGTCAACGGCGTCCCGGCGAAGTCCTGCACGCTCTTCGCGGTGCAGGTCAACGGCGCCGACATCCGCACCGTCGAGGGGCTGGAGCAGAACGGCAAGCTGCATCCGGTGCAGGAGGGCTTCTTCGAGGAGCATGGGCTGCAATGTGGCTTCTGCACGCCGGGCATGATGATGACCGCCGCGGCGCTGCTGGAGCACAACCCCGACCCCTCCGAGGCTGAGATCCGCCACGCGATCTCCGGCAATCTGTGCCGCTGTACCGGCTACGTCAATATCGTCAAGTCCATCCAGCACGCCGCGAATGCGATGCAGGCGGCCCAGGCGGCGCCGGTGCCAGCCGGCGCGAGTGCGAGCACGGAAGGGGGAGAGGCATGAGCAGCGCACAACCGGCCGTCCATGGCATCGGTCACAGCGTCAAACGCAAAGAAGATCCCCGCTTCCTGCGCGGCAAGGGCAACTATATTGATGACGTCAAGCTGCCTGGCATGCTCTACATGGACATCGCCCGCAGCCCCTACGCGCACGCCACCATCAAGAGCATTGACACCAGCAAGGCGCTGGCGATCCCCGGCGTGCTGGCGGTGATCACCGGCAAAGACCTCGACGCCGCTGGCCTCGCCTGGATGCCCACCCTGATGAGCGACAAGCAGATGGTGCTGCCGGTGGATCGCGTGGTCTACCAGGCGCAGGAAGTGGCCGCGGTGATCGCCACCGACCGCTACACCGCCGCCGACGGCGCCGCGGCCATCGAGGTCGAGTACGAGCCGCTGCCGCCGGTGGTGGACCCCAAGAAGGCGCTGGAGCCGGACGCGCCGCTGGTGCGGCCTGACCGCGAGGCCAAGACCAACCACATCTGGCACTGGGAGGCCGGCGACCAAACGTCGACCGATGCGGCGTTCCAGCAGGCCGAAGTGGTCGTTAGCGAAGACCTCTACATCCCGCGCATCCACGTCTGCTCCATCGAGACCTGCGGCTGCGTCGCATCCTACGATTCCGTCAACGGCAAGCTGACGGTCTACATGACTACCCAGGCACCGCACGCCATCCGCACCGTCTTCTCGCTGGTCAGCGGCATCCCGGAGCACAAGATTCGCATCATCTCGCCCGACATCGGAGGCGGCTTCGGCGGCAAAGTGCCGGTGTATCCAGGCTACGTGATCGCCACCGTCGCCTCGCTCCAGACCGGCAAGCCGATCAAGTGGATCGAGGACCGCTCCGAGAACCTGCAAGCCGACAGCTTCGCCCGCGATTACCACATCCATGCCGAGCTGGCCGCCAACCGCGACGGCACGATGAAGGCGCTGCGCGTCAAGACGATCGCCGATCACGGCGCGTTCGATGCCGCGGCCAACCCGTCGAAGTTTCCGGCGGGGCTGTTCAGCATCTGCACCGGCTCCTACACGCTCGGCGCGGCGCACGTGGAGGTAGACGGCGTCTACACCAACAAGCCCTCCGGCGGCGTGGCTTATCGCTGCTCGTTCCGCGTCACCGAGGCGGTGCATACCATCGAGCGCATGGTGGACCGCCTGGCGCAGGAGCTGCAGCGCGACCCCGCCGAGCTGCGCATGCAGAACTTCATCCCGCCGGACCAGTTCCCCTACAAGTCGGCCACTGGCTGGGAGTACGACAGCGGCAACTATCCAGCGGCGCTGAAGCTAGCGATGGAGAAGGTCGGCTACGACGAGCTGCGCCGCGAGCAGGCCGAGAAGCGCGCTCGCGGCGAGCTGATGGGCATCGGCATCTCCACCTTCACCGAGATCGTCGGCGCCGGCCCCTCGCACACCTTCGACATCCTGGGCATCAAGATGTTCGATAGCGCCGAGATCAGGGTCCATCCCACCGGCTCGGCGATCGTGCGCATCGGCGTGCAGACGCAGGGCCAGGGGCACGAGACGACGTTTGCGCAGATCGTGGCCGAAGAGCTGGGCCTGCCGGTCGAGAACATCGCCGTCGAGCACGGCGACACCGATACCGCGCCCTACGGTCTGGGCACCTACGCCAGCCGCAGCACGCCCACCGCGGGCGCCGCAACGGCGGTCGCGGCGCGCAAGATCCGCGAGAAGGCGCGGCACATCGCGGCGCACCTGCTCGAAGTCTCGCCCGACGATCTGGAGTGGGTCAACTACCAGTTCCAGGTGAAGGGCGTGCCGAGCAAGGCGGTGACGATGAAAGATGTCGCCTTCGCCGCCTACACCAACCATCCGCAGGGGATGGAGGCCGGCTTGGAGGCGGTGGATTACTACGATCCGCCCAACCTGACCTTCCCCTTTGGGGCATATATTTGTGTGGTCGATATCGATCGCGGCACCGGCGAGGTCAAGATTCGGCGCTTCATGGCGGTGGACGACTGTGGCAACATCATCAACCCGATGATCGTGGACGGCCAGATCCACGGCGGGCTGACGATGGGCATGGCGCCCGCGCTGCTCGAAGCCATCACCTACGACGAGCAGGGCAACATCCAGCAAGGCTCGCTCATGGAGTACCTGCTGCCGACCGCGATGGAGACGCCCGCCTGGGAGACCGACAAGACCTGCACACCCTCGCCGCACCACCCGTTCGGCGCCAAGGGCGTGGGCGAGTCGGCCACCGTGGGCGCGCCGCCGGCGATCGCCAACGCCGTGGTGGATGCGCTGGCGCACCTGGGCGTCACGCACCTGGATATTCCGATCACGCCGTGGAAGGTCTACGAGATTCTCGAGGCGCACGGCGTGGCGGGAGAATAACGGAGTTTGACTGCATGCACTTCGAGGGCGACCAAACGATCCACGCGCCGCGGCAGACGGTCTGGGACTTCCTGATGAATCCTGACAACGTCGCCTCGTGCGCACCGGGCTTCCAGTCTATGCAGACGATCGACGAGGACCACTACAAGCCGACGCTGGCGGTCGGCGTTGGGGCGGTCAAGGCAACCTTCACGCTCGACGTGACGATCTCCGAGCGCGACGCGCCAACGCACGCGGCCGTCCTGGCCCACGGGATGGCCGCGGGCAGTGCGGTGGACATGCGCAGCGGCATGGACCTGAGTCCTGAACCCGACACGCCGGACGCCACTCACCTGCACTGGGTGGCGGACGTCACCGTCAGCGGCACTCTCGCCAGCATGGGCGCGCGGCTGATGGAGGGCACGGCGCACAAGCTGACCAACCGCTTCTTCGACTGCCTGCGCCAGAAGCTCGAAGCGTCGCCGTCGGGTCAGGCGGCGGGTGCGGGCGAGCCGGCGCCAGCAACGTAGGGTCCTCAGCCCCAACCCCCGCTCCCTGCGGGGCGAGGGGGTGAGGACGGAGCACGCGGAGGGCGCGGAGTCTCGCGGAGGGCGCGGAGAGGCTTCGTAGGGGCGTCCGGTGGACGCCTGCTCGCGGCGCGCATCCACGGCGCAATGTAGGGGCGGGACATGTCCCACCCGTGCGTGCGCTGGCAGCATCGGCGCCGGAGGGGGAAACCGCACATGGAGCGCGACATTCTGGACGAGGTGCAGCGGCTGCGCGCCGAGCGCCGCCCCTTCGCGCTAGCGACCGTGGTCGCGGCGCGGCAGCCCACGTCGGGCACGCCGGGCGCGCGGGCGGTGATCCTGCCGGACGGGCAGATCGAGGGCTGGATCGGCGGGCAGTGCGCGCAGCCGGCGGTGATTCGCCAGGGACTCGCCTCGCTGGCGGAGGGCACGCCGCGTCTGGTGGTGCTGCGCCCAGGTGTGCCGCGGCCCACGGCGCCAGAGGGCGAGGGCGAGGCGGGCCACGCCATGACGGCCGACGATGTAGGTGTGGGACATGTCCCGTCCGCAGCAGGTAGCGCGCACGCTGCAGTGCCGGCAGCGATGCCGGGGCTGGTCGAGGTGCCGATGCTCTGCGCCAGCCAGGGCGAGCTGCACGTGCTGGTCGAGCCGTTCCTGCCCAAAACCGAGCTGGCCGTGATCGGATCCACGCCGGTCGCCCAGGCACTGGCCCGCCTGGCGCGCGTGCTCGACTTCGAGGTCTGGGCCTGCGACCCCGAAGCCGACATGCAGTCATTTCCCGAGGCCCAGCGGCTTGTCCCCAGCCTGGAGGCGCTCTCTCCGCAGCTCACGGCCCGCGGCTACGTCGTCATCGCGACGATGAACGCCTACGACGAGGATGCGGCCGTCTCCGCGTTGGATAGTCCCGCCAGTTACGTAGGGCTGGTCGCCAGCCAGCGCCGCTTCGACGCGGTGATCGAGGCGCTGCGGACGCGGGGCATCGAGCAGGAGCAGCTTGCCCGCTTGCACCGGCCCATGGGTCTACCGGGCCACGCGCCACTGCGACCCGCCGAGATCGCCTTCAGCGTGCTGGCCGAGTTGATCGAGACCCGCCGGCAGGGGATCGGGCGCGAGCTGGAGGCGAGCGCCGAGGCACCAGAGTCTGCGCCCACACGCGCCGAGGCGATCGACCCGATCTGCGGCATGACCGTGGACATCGCCACCGCGCGCTATACCAGCGAACGCGACGGCCAGACCTACTACTTCTGCTGCGCCGGCTGCAAGAAGCAGTTCGAGGCTGCCGCGCGCTGAAGCGGAAGGCGTGCAGCCTGGATTGTTCATCCAGGCCAAGCCGATGATATGCCCCGTGACGTGTCCAGAGAGATTAGCCGCGGGACTTCAGCCCGCCTCCCGCGACCCACGATCCGCTCGCCCCTCGGGCCGAATCTATGAGTTGTCCTCGCCCTTGGTAGCAAGCCAGACACCTTCGATCGTCAGCAGCACGACCTCCCTCGCGGCGTGCGCGTCTCGCGCCGGCACTCTGGACGGCTGGCCGGCGATCCTGCCATAATTGGCGGGACACCAATGAGTGTGCAGCGAAAGCGAGCGCCACACCATGACTCAGGCATCGAAGCTCTTGACCCAGACGCCGGAGAATGGGGCGATCCAGGCGACTTGGGGCGCGGGCTCCATGGACGTGCTCTCGGATACGCTGCGCGTGGTGCGCCTGGCGGGGGCAGTGTTCCTCAACGCGTGGATCCGCGGGCCGTGGGCGATCGTATCGCCGCCCGCCGCTCAGCTCGCGCTCTATCTGGGTCTGCCGTCAGATTGCGTCGCGCTGTTTCACATGCTCGTGGAGGGCGACTGCTGGATTGCGCTGGAAGGCCATAACCCCGTGCATCTGTCGGCTGGCGATGTCATCATCTTCCCCCGTGCGGACCAGCACGTGATGGGCAGCGCGTTGAGCATCCACCCGCAACCGATGGCCACCTTGCTGCCGCCAGGCCCGCTCGAAGGCATCGCCCAGATCGAGGCGGGGCGTGCCGGCCAGGCGACCCGCTTCGTCTGCGGTTTTCTGCACTGCGACCAGCGGTTCAATCCACTGGTTGGGGCCTTGCCTGGCCTGCTGGTCGTGTGCACACACGACCACACGAGCCAGACATTCGCAACGGCTCCGGTCGCGGCGGCACGGACTCCGGCACCGAGCACCGATGTGGTGCCGATCACGCCGGGAGACTGGCTGACGATGACGTTGCGCCACGCCGTCGAGGAGGCTGATTCGCTCCAGCCTGGGCATGCCGTGATGCTGGGCCGGCTGACCGAGATTCTGTTTGTCGAGGTGCTGCGGCGCTACATGCAGCAGCTCCCGGCGACGCAGCGAGGCTGGCTCGCCGGCGTGCGCGATCCGGTGGTTGGGCAGACGTTGCGGTTGCTGCATGCCCGCCCTGAGTATCCATGGACGGTCGAAGAGCTGGCGTGCGCGGTCGCCGTCTCGCGCTCCACCCTGGCCGACCGCTTTGCCCTGCTGGTTGGCGAGCCGCCCATGCGCTACCTCACCGCCTGGCGCATCCAGCTCGCGCAGTCGCTGCTGCGCCAGTCGCCGGCGAGCGTCGCCGAGATCACGCTACGGGTCGGGTACGAGTCCGAGGCGGCCTTCAATCGCGCCTTCAAGCGCCACGTCGGCCAACCGCCCGCGGCATGGCGCGCCAGCGGCGCATAGCAGGCAAGCGTGCAGACAGACACCATTACGCGCCCAGGCTGACGGGGAGCCTGCCTGGCGGCGGATCGGCGGCGAAGAGCGCGTGGGCGGCAGCCTCCAGCGCGGGGGTCGAGTAGTCGTAGGTCGCCAACACGGTGGGCACGTTGGAAAGTGTGGCGGCATCGTAAGGATCGGCCACGGCGACCATGACGACTTGGCGCGCCTTTGCGGCCAGCGCGCGCATCACCTCGGCCTGCGCGGGATCGCGGTGCGCGTTGAGCGTCAACAGCAGCATGATCTCGGCAGACGCCGCCTTCGCCTGTAGCGCCTGGAGCTCGTCGCGGGTTGGTGCGGCAGACAGCACGGTCGAAGACACGTCGCCGTTGTGCGCGTGGATCGCCGCGACGAACACCTCAGGCGTGTAGCGCGCGTCAACCGCCTTGCTGACCGGCCCGCGCCAAGCGACCACGACGATGCGCTGACCGGCGGCGAGACGCAGCGGAAGCAGCGGCACATCATCGCGTATGAGGGTGATGCCGCGGGCATAGGCGCGCGCGGCCAGCTCGCGGTGTTCTGGCGAACCAACCGCTGCCATCGCCTTACCCCTTTGCGGGCGTACGCCGTACGCCCCTACGCGCGCCATCGGAGATTTCGAGGAGACGACGTCCGCCGTCTCTCCTTCTCCGCGTCCCTCTGCGTCCTCTGCGGTTGGTCTCTCCTCTCCCTCCCCGTCCTCTGTTCCCTCCGTTTCCTCTGTGGTGCGATCTCCTCCCGCGTCTTCCCAACTCAGCCCGCGCTTGAGCCGCAGCACCCGCGCCGCGGCTGCTTGCACCGTCTCGGCCGAGAGGATACCCTTCTCGACTGCGTTGCGCACCGCTGCCAGTCCCGCTCGCTGCCGCTCGCGACGATGCGAGATCAGCACGATGTCGTTGCCGGCCAGGAGTGCCGCGATGGCTCCCGGCGCCACGCCTACCCCGCGCGCGACGGCGTCCATCTCGAGGCAATCGGTGATCGCGACGCCATCGAACCCCAGCTCCTCGCGCAGCAACCCGCGCACGATCTCCGGCGCCAGCGTGGCCGGCACCGCGCGGCCGCCGGTAAGCCGCGGCAGCGCGACGTGCGCCGTCAGCACGCACTCTGCCCCCTCGGCAAGACCCGCTTGGAAGGGCAGCAGCTCGACCGCCTCCAGCCGTGCGCGGTCGTGGGGCACCATCGGCAGGCCAAGATGCGAGTCGGTCGCGGTGTCGCCGTGGCCGGGGAAGTGCTTGAGCGTGGCGATCACCCCGCCCGCGGTGTAGCCGCGCACAGCGGCCGCGACGTGCCGCCCCACGACCGCCGGGTCCTCACCGAACGAGCGCGCGCCGATCACCGGGTTGGCGGGATTGTTGTTGACGTCGGCGACCGGCGCAAGGTTGAGATTGATGCCCAGCGCGTGTAGCTCCTCGCCGCTTGCCTGCGCCACTGCCGCCGTCAGCTCGGGGTCGCCGGCCGCGCCCAGCGCCATGTTGCCCGGAAATTGGGTCGCCCTCGGTCCCAGCCGGCGGACCAGTCCGTTCTCCTGATCAATGGCGATCAGCAACGGGCGCGGATGGCCGGCGGCACGCGCGGCGGCCTGCAAGCGCGCGGTGAGCGCCCGCACCTGTGCGGGACCGCCGCGGCAGTTGCGCGAGAAGAGAATCACGCCGCCCACTCGGTCGCGCGCGATCAGCTCGATCAGACTTTGCGGCGGCTCGGTGCCGTAGAAGCCGACCATGAAGCACTGGCCGATGGCGTCGTCGAGACTCAGCTCTTGCTCATGCGGGTCCATTCGTCATCCGCTCCCGTCATTGTTGCGCCGGTATCGTGGGATCACGGCCACATGTGCCGCGGCGGAATCCAGCACTACGAGCGGCTGTCACTCCACCAGCGACCGTGCGGCACGAGCCGCTGCCAGTGCAGCGTCGCGTACCAACTTCGCTGGCGCGAAGGTAAGTTCGCCGCCGAGCGCCTCCAGCACGACCGCGCGGTAGGCCGGCGCTTCAAGCAGCAGCCCGCCGCCAAGTGCCAACGCTACTGGTGCCTCCAGTGCGAGCGTCCGCATGACGGCATGCGCCTGCTCTGCCAAGTCGGCCGCGGCCTGATGCAGGATCGTTCGCGCGACGGCATCATCCGCCTCTGCCTCCGCCACCACTAGCGATGCCAGGCGCGCGATGGCCGCCTTGTCGCAGTCTTGATGCACGCGGGCGATCAGCGCGTAGGGCGCGGCAACATCCAGCGTGCGCAACACCGCGAGCCTCAATGCCGTCGGCTCGCCCCTCCCGTCGGCCGCGCGGGCGGCCGCGCGCAGCGCGGCAACCCCAAGCGCATAGCCGCTGCCCTCGTCGCCGAAGATGTGGCCCCAGCCACCTGCGCGTGTCGTCTCTCCAGCGGCGTTACGGCCCAGCGCGATGGACCCCGTGCCGGCGATCAGCGCGACACCCACACCACCTGGCAGCGCACCCACCAATAGCTCGGCATCGTTGCTCACTCGCAGGTGATCGGCGAGCGGCGCCAGGGCCGGGCGCAGCGCCTCGGCATCGGCGGGCGAATCCACGCCTGCGAGGCCAACCCACGCCGCGCGAACCGGCAGCTCGGCGCCAGCCTCCGCTAGCGCCGCGTGAACCGCCGCGTGAACCGCAGCCACTGCCGCGTCCCTACCGATCACCTCCTGGTTCGCGCTGCTGGCAGCTCCACGCCCACGCACCTCGCCGCTCGTATCCACGAGCACCGCGCGTGTGCTTGTGCCGCCGCCGTCTACGCCCAGAAAGAGCGCGTCGTGTTCGCTCACGGCACCCGCTCCAGCGCCGCGCGTACCTGCCCGCCCGCCGCGGCTAATCGCGAGCGCGCCTGCTCCGGCGAGACGCCCGCGCGCGCCGCCACGATCGCCACGCGCGCCTCGCCGCCACAGTCTTCTAGCAGCGCCGCCGCCGCCTCGCGCTCCAGCCCCGCCGCACGCGCCACGATGGAGATGGCACGCGCGCGTAGCTTGTCGTTGGTGGCGCGCACATCCACCATCAGGTTGCCGTAGGTCTTGCCCAGCAGCACCATCGCGCCGGTGCTGAGCATGTTGAGCACCATCTTCTGTGCTGTTCCCGCCTTCAGCCGCGTCGAGCCGGCGATCGCCTCAGGTCCGACCAGCGGCGTGATCAGGATGTCGCAGAGCGTGGCGAGCGGCGGGTCCTGCGTGCAGGCCAGACCGATCACCAGCGCCCCCTGCTCGCGGGCCTGCGCGGCCGCTCCGAGCGCGTACGGTGTGCGCCCGCTGGCGGTGATGGCGACCACGGCGTCCCCTGGGCCGGCGCCAACTCGCGCCAGGTCCGCCCTCCCGGCTTCTTCGTCGTCCTCGGCCTCCTCGGTCGCCACCGACTCCGTCGCTAGCCCGCCCCCAGCAACGCAGGCGACGACGCGATCGGGCGCGATGCCGAACGTCGGCGGGCACTCCAGCGCGTCGAGCGCGCCGAGCCGCCCGGAGGTCCCGGCACCGGCGTAGATCAACCGCCCGCCCTCGCGCAGACGCGCGGCGATCGCCTCGATGGCGGCGGCGATGCGCGGCAGCGCGGCGGCCACCGCGCCGGCCACGGCGGCATCCTCGGCGTTCATCGCCCGCGCGATCTCCAGCGGCGACATGCGGTCGAGCTCGGCGGTGCGCGGGTTGGCCTGCTCGGTAGCGAGCGCGGGCAGCGCGGCGGCATCGGCGGAGACGCGCCCGGATGGTGACTGTGGTGGATGGGACATGGGAGGGTTCCTTGGCGGGATGTGCGGTCAAATGTAGAGAGCGTCAGTCATGCTTATCTGGCTTCCCCTAGCCTGTGTCGGCTGTAGTGGCGAGGTCCACCTCGTCTCTGGTGGCGAGGTCCACCTCGTCTCTGGGACCCGGAGTGAGGATACTACGACGCGAAGAGCTGATCGCGCTTGAGGTGGGTATAGAACGTGTAGCGGTTGCCGACGTAGACCGAGCGCGCGTACTCGATGGGCACGTTGCGATCGGTGTAGGTCACGCGGCGTGTATAGAGCACCGAGCTGCCAACCGGAATCTTGAGCAGATCGGCCTCTTCGGGTCCCGCCAGGCCGGCCTCAATCTCCTGCTCGGCCTCGACCAGCGGCACACCGTAGCGCGACTCCAGCAGGCGGTAGAGCGAGTTGTGCTCCAGGTCTTCCTCGACCAGCCCCTCGCAGCCACGGAAGTTGAGCTGCGACAGCTCGACGGCCAGCGGCACGTTGTCGGCCAGACGCAGGCGCTGCAGCTCGAAGATCGACTGCCCCGGCGGGACGTGTAGGCGCTCGGCGGTCCGCTCGTCGGCCAGCACCATGCGTGACGAGAGCACGCGCGTGCTGGGCTGTTGGCCGCGCGCACTGATGTCTTCGGTAAAGCCGGTGAGCCGCATGAGCTGCTGGGTGATCTTGCGCTCGGTGACGAAGGTGCCGCGCCCCTGCTCGCGATAGAACACGCCCTCGTTGACCAGATCGGTGATCGCCTGGCGGGCGGTCATGCGGCTGATGCCGTATTGCTCGCTCAGCTCGCGCTCCGAGGGGATCAGGTCGCCGGGCTTCCATTCGCCCGAGCGGATGCGCTCGCGCAGGATCTCTTTGAGCTGGTGGTAGCGCGGGATGGGACTGTTGCGATAGATGGTGTGCATACTGCTGAATCCCACCTTTTCCGTACTGCTGCTCGCCCACCCGCGTTTGGATGCCGGCGACGTGTGCTGGCCCCCGGCGACCCCGCGTGTTCGTCCGTCCTGCCCGCCAGCGCCGAGATGCGCCAACAGGGGCTACCGCGCTCATTATACCTGCTCGGTACGGCGGCTCGCTCTGGTGGGGAGTTGACCGTCGGCGCAAACTATGGTACAACTTGCGGCAGTTGGTATACTTGGTATGTTGTATAGACCACCTGTAAGAGACATCATACCGGAGACGGCCGGCTGCCGTCAAGTTCCTCAGCGACTCATTGGGGTGTGGACGCGCCGCCTCGATCTTCCACCGACACAAGCCGGTTGCGCGATCGAGTGGGCCGCCGCAGCGCGAAGCGTCGCGACCTCACCGCCCAGAGCCTACCCCCCGGATTCGCCGGCTACGTGACAGGCATACGGGCACATTCGAGACGGGAGAGCGCACATGAGGCTGACGCTGCGTGGCGCGCGGCTGGTGGATGCCGCGACCGACCTCGCCCAGGGTGACATCACCATCGAAGATGGACGCCTCGTGGCGGTCGGGCAAGACGGCACCGCGCCGGACGAGCCAGGCCAGGTGGTGGATGCGGCGGGGCTGATCGCGCTGCCGGGCTTCATCGACGTCCACACCCACGGCGGCGGCGGCTTCAACCTCCACGCGACGGATCCAGAAGAGATCGTCGGCTACGCGCGCTGGGTCGCGGCTTCGGGTGTCACGGCGTTTCTGGTCGGCGTGGTCGGTGTCCCCGGCGACCTGCCCGAGGCCCAACTGCGCACCGCGGCAGCGGCAGTCGTCGGATGGCACCCTGGCGAGGGCGCCGAGCCTCTGGGCATCCATCTCGAAGGCCCCTACATCAGCGAGGTGCGGCGCGGCGCGCACCAGACCTCGTGGCTGCGCAAGCCCAATCCAGACGAGACCGAGCGCATCCTGGCGCTGGCGGATGGCACGCTGCGGCTGGTGACGCTGGCGCCCGAGCTGCCCGGCGCGCACGCCATGATCCGCCGGCTGGTGGAGGCGGGCGTGACGGTCAGCGTCGGCCACACCGACGCCAACTACGAGCAGGCGCTGGAGGCATTCGCGCTTGGCGCCACGCACGCCACCCACTGCTGCAACGCAATGCGTCCGCTGCGCCATCGCGATCCCGGTCCCCTGGGCGCCATCGCCATGTCGGACGGCGTGGCGGGCGAGATCATCGCCGACGGCGTCCACGTCCACCCGGCGATGATGCAGGTCTTGATCAAGCTGCTGGGCACCGAGCGCGCGGTCGTCATCACCGACGCCCTGGCCGGCGCGGGCAATGGCGACGATCGCTTCGAGTTCGCCGGGCAGCCGGCGCGGGTGGTTGGGGGAGCCGCGCGGCTCGCGGACGGCACGCTCACCGGCAGCGTGCTGACGATGGATCAGGCGCTGCGCAACGTGCTGGCGCTACCAGGCGTCTCGCTCTCGGCGGCCTCGGCCATGCTCAGCCGCAACCCGGCGCGTGCGGCGCACGCCGGCGAGCGCAAGGGCATGCTCGCGCCCGGCTACGACGCC